>CASBQM010000599.1 GCA_949127645.1 Synechococcales cyanobacterium PMM_0036 | reverse complement strand
CGGCATGGGCGATCGTCGTGCTAACTGACAAGAGATGCTGGACGGCAATCAGCGCTGGGGAATTCATCTCATGATTGGCGGCGGCTTCACAGGCATCGCGGAGCGGCATATACATATGGTCGTCCATCACCTTAAAGTAGGGGCACACGAGCGATCGCTCCATCGGCGAGAGCTTCTCCAAAAGCTTTTGCCCGGTGTAATGCAAATGCATACTTACAAAGCCAATGACGCGTGGATCACCTGCCGTATGTCTCTGACGGATTTTGCCAAAGCGACTGCCCACAATGACAGATAGCCGCTGGGGCGCTTTGCCTTCAGCATAGGCTTGAAACGTCAGCTTGAAGAGACTGTGGGTGTCGGCGGCAATTTGCCAGGGGTCAATAGCCTCCGGCGGAATGCCGTGTTTGGGAATTTCATCTGAGAGGAGGTCATCTGTTAACGCCCAAGCTGCCGCACTTGCCCTATTAAGATACTTTAAGACCACCTCTGTGGTTTTTGCCCGTCCTGCTTCAGAAACTAGCTCATCGGGATTTTCTACCTGATGCTTGGGTTCAGAGCATCCGTAGGCATTGACCACCCGCACATATCTAGAAGCCCAAATTGCCGCTAGAGAGCCAATGCCAGTTTTAGAAGGCGCTTCTACAGCGCTCGGCAGAGGTAGGAGATTACGGGTTTGGGCAGCAGCAGACGCACTCACGTATAACATGACTTATCTTGTGACGTTTTAGTAAAATGGGCTGACTTTTGAGGTTTATCTTGATGTTGAGAAACAAATTGAGTCAACCTGCTTGCTATCCTAAATGTTTTAAAGGTTAATTAATAGTTCAATGCGATACCCCTTACTTTTAAAGAGAGAAAGAATTTAGGCTGACTCTGAAATTTTTAGAAAAGTAAACAATATAAACAATATATTGAAACATGCCCGGTTCTTCGCTCTGCGTCGAGGAGATTGGAGGAGCTTTTTGGAAGAGCAGTTACTGACGGACGGACAGAAGTGGTTGAAGAGCCGATGAAACAGGAATGACTCAAAAAGGTAGAGAGATATAAGAGGCTAAAGTTACGACACAATAGCTTAAAACTTATGTCAAACTCTACTCTACTTTATATGGGCAATGCTGTAGGCAACTGCTGGGCTATCTGCGTTAAAGCAGTTGCTACTGTGACCTGCGTGGAATTAACTGCTGCTGTAAGGCGACGACAACAGCCTGGGTTCGATCGCGCACTTCTAGCTTGTGTAAGATGGCATGAACATGAACCCGCACCGTACCCGCTGCAATGTAGAGGAGAGCAGCTATCTCTTGATTGGTTTTTCCGGTTGCCAGCAGCGCCAAAATTTCTAGCTCCCGCTGCGTCAAGGGATTAGGCAGCTCAGCGCAAATGGGCTGAGCAGAGACAGGCTGAATTGCCTGACTTTCAAACGTCGATCGAATTTCCTGAGTAGCAATTTGATCCCACCAAGAGGCTCCGGCAGCAACCGATCGCAGTGCTAGCACCAATTTTTCAGCCGCCATTCCTTTTAGGCAGTATCCCTGTGCCCCTGCCTCAATCAACCGGGCAATCAGTGAAGGCTGAGAATGAGAAGTCAAGATGAGGATGGGTAGCTGAGGATGCTGTTGCTTAAGATGCCGACAGGCTTCAATGCCGCCAATTCCAGGAAGCCCTACATCCATTAGCACCACGTCAAATGGCTGCTGTTTCGCTAGATCGATCGCCGTTTCGCCGTCTTCCGCTTCAGCAATAATCTCTAGCCCAGGCTCTCTTTGGAGCCGAACCTGTAGCCCCAGCCGAAATAGTTCATCATCCTCGACCAGTAAAATCCGCAATCCCAGAGAAGCCATATTGAGCGAACCCGTTCATCCTCCTAACAATACCAATTGATTGTCTGGTGGTTGGTATCCCAGATGCTTCCAGGCAGCAGGAGTGGCGATGCGACCTCTAGGAGTGCGTTGCAGATAGCCAATTTGCATAAGATAAGGTTCGTAAACCTCCTCGATCGTCTGGGCATCTTCGCCTGTAATAGCAGCAAGAGTATCCAGACCCACAGGACGACCGCCAAAGCTTTCAATCATCACCGTTAACATCCGGCGATCGGTCCAATCTAGACCACAAGGATCGACATTAAAGCGCTCTAAAGCCTCAGCGGCGATCGTCCCAGTAATGATGGCTCCTTCGAGTTTCACTTCTACATAGTCTCGAACGCGACGTAGCAGCCGATTGGCAATTCGGGGTGTGCCTCTAGCACGACGGGCAATTTCTGCTGCTCCTTCAGGGGTGATTGCGGTCGAAAGAATTTCGGCAGTCCGTAAAACGATCGGCGTGAGTTCATCTAGGTCATAGAACCGCAGACGTTGCACCAGACCAAAGCGATCGCGTAGAGGCGAAGTCAAAGCTCCCACCTTAGTGGTTGCGCCCACTAGCGTAAACCTCTGTAGGTCGAGACTGCGAGTCTTGGCACTCTGCCCTTTGCCAATGGTGATATCTAGCCGAAAATCCTCCATCGCCGCGTACAGAATTTCTTCTGTCACCATAGGCAAGCGATGAATCTCATCAATAAACAGAATATCTCCCGTCTGCATCCCCACTAGCAGCCCAGCGATATCACGCGGTCTCTCTAGCGCCGGAGCCGTTGTGACTCTACAATTCACCTGCATCTCTTCTGCCAAAATCAGCGCCATTGTCGTTTTGCCTAGTCCTGGCGGCCCGTAAAGCAACAGGTGATCTAGGGTTTCGCTGCGTTTTTGAGCAGCTTTAATGGCAATTTCCAGCACTTCCTTCAGATCTTTTTGCCCAATGTAGTCGGCTAAGCGCTTGGGTCGGAGACTTTCTTCTGGCTTGCCTACCTCGTCTGGACGAGCCGCAGATTGCAGCAAGTCGCCGTCTTTAGGCATTACAGAAGAAGCCATTGCAGAAGCAGGTACAGCAAGATTTCTAGGGGCAGAATTTTTGGGCATAGAATTCTCCTCAGAGGGCGGCTTTCGCCTTTTGCGATCGCCCCTCGCCTCACCATCCTGCCGATCGTCAGGTTCAGGTTGCTTAGAAGAAATAATTGCCATACTCTCCATGGTACAGGCGTATTTTAGTTTTAGGAAAAAAGTAGGGAAATTTTAGGAGACAACAGGGTACGTTACGCTTGTAAAGTATTTGAGAATCGCCAGTTTCATTTTATCTATTGGCTTCTTATGAGTAACTCTTCTCTAGCGGTGCCTAATCCAGTCACGTTTGAACAGGCGATCGCCATCACGCAAGCGCTTTTGACAGAGATGGAGTCAGGCAGTTTATCGGTGGCGCAACTGCAATCTACGATCGCAGATTTAGTCAACAGTGAGAATGGCGCACGCGGATTTTTTGTCACTTATCTGACGGACGATCGATCGCTGGCTGATGTGCCTTCTACTGCTGTCATTCAGGCGCTCCAATCTGCTCCTGAAACTGTTGCCGAACTGCTGGTGAAAAATTTGGCGATGTCTACAGCAATGGCGATCGCCCATCGGCGTAACCAAAATGAGGAGATGGCGCAAGGGTCGGATCGGGTGCAGCGGCGAACCGCCAAGCTGATTCATCAGGTGCAACTGCCCGAAGTGGATCAGAAAGCTAAGAAACTCTTGCACAGCGTTGCCACAGGAACCGGAGAATATCAGACATTTCTCGATCGCTGGGGCTATGACGATGAGCAGCGTCAACGCATCGGAGCGATATTACAGACAATTTTGTGAGCGCGATTTTGTGAGCGCGATTTTGTGAGCGTGATTTTGTGAGAACCACATCCCATGGAGCAGATACTCAGTAACCGAATTGTCGATCGGGTGCTAAACAGCTTGACTTCGCCGCTGCAAAATTGGCTGGCGGATCACCCGATGGGATATTGGTTGGTCTCTCATCCGCTTTGGCTAGTGGGGCTAATTCTGATTGCTTTGGTGCTGCTGTCAGGCTTATTTGGAGCGATCGCTCAACTTACCCAAAAGCTATGGATTTTTGTTTTGCAAGCGCCT
Organism: Synechococcales cyanobacterium PMM_0036; assembly: GCA_949127645.1. Taxonomy (GTDB): domain Bacteria; phylum Cyanobacteriota; class Cyanobacteriia; order Elainellales; family Elainellaceae; genus Drouetiella. Next base: position 191 of record CASBQM010000599.1, on the reverse strand, counting down.
CTTTCGCTGACGCGCTGGATATTTGCCATCCTCTTTCAGCTTTTCGGGGCGGCTTTTCGCTGGAAGGGGGATGCTGAGAAGCCGCCTGAAAATGTGCATCGACTGACCGAAATTTTAGGTCGCTTAGAAGGTTTGAAACAAGAGCAGGACGAATTGATTGAAGAAGCTAAGACTGTTTTAAGGGAAATGGT
>CASBQM010000598.1 GCA_949127645.1 Synechococcales cyanobacterium PMM_0036 | reverse complement strand
TTGCTCGTAGGCATCTATAATTCTTTGGCGCAAATCAACTGAATACGCTTTCATAAATGAGTAGCCCTACCATTATCAGTGTCTTTTAGTGTATCGTATTGAGTCGAAAACCGCTATAGAATTGGGCGGCGTCCGTAGCGATCAGAAAACGGGCCAAAGACCAGTTGCGCGATCGCAAAGCCAGCCATGAATAAACTGAGGGTCAAACCTGTGGCAGCAGGGGATGCATTGAAGGATGTGCCAAGTGCAGCAAGGGCGGGCAATCCCATATCGATCGCTAAGGGCGGTAATGCAGCCAGTGCACCCAGCAGCAGAGTAAATCCCAGAGAGTTGGGTCGAATTCGCATAGTTCTTTTCCTGATTCCGATATCTGCTCACTAATGGCAAAAATCGGTCAGTTTCTAGCTGGGCAGTGCAGCGGGCGGCCATGCACCAATTTGATGCAGCATTCCGAACCAATCTTCCAGGTGCCAGGTGTGCGAAATACGATCGTGCTTAAAGTGATGAAACTCATGCAGCGCGATCGAGATTGGCTTTCCCGTCGGTCGTAAGCCAAAGATTTCCCCTTGATGAGTCCCAACCATCCGCGCCCGCACACCCGCTCGATCGGGTTGTGCAATCATGTCGTCAATGATGATCTGCAAGTCGGGGAACGCAGTAAAAAACATCGGCATCAGCGGCTTCAGACCCTCAGGACCAGGTGCTTGACCAGGTGCGAGAGGAATATCTTGCCAATCCGGGGTCACGGCTTCATCGAGAAAGTTAGGATTTTTATCGCTGAATGCTCGGTAAAACGTTTCGAGTGATTGCTTTTGCGCCACTGTCAAAGCTGAAGTTTGAATCGTCGCTGATGAATGCATGAAATCCTTAGTTGATGACAAACACGAATGAAACTATGTCGATCATTGCACGCTGTTTATAATGTGTCCAATGCATATCGAGAATAGAGATTATACCAATAACGATATAATTGAAGTTATGGCTCAACAGTTCCCTAACCTTTCCCGCATTGACCTGAACCAACTTCTGGCTCTACAAGCCATGCTGGAGGAGAAACACATCACTCGTGCCGCCGTCTGCGTCTCGCTCAGTCAGCCCGCAATGAGTCGGGTGCTGGGCCGGTTGCGGGCGGCGCTCGGCGATGATCTGCTTGTTCGTAGTGGTGTGGGGTACGAGCGAACACCCCGTGGCGATCGCTTGCTGCAAGAATTAGAAGCGCTCCTGCCTCGCCTCAACGCGGCGATCGCAAGTAACGACTTCGATCCTGCTATTTCGCAGCAATATTTCCGAGTCACAGGCACCGACTACGCAGTCGCCGTGATCGTCAGCGGTGCGGTACAACTCTGTCGCCAGCTTGCTCCGGGCGTTCGCGTCGAGGTCGTTGGCTGGGCACCAGAGAGCTACCGTTACGTAGAAACGGGACGCTGTGACTTGGCACTCGGTGTGGGCAGCGTCCCAACCCCGCCCAAGGGATTGAAGGTGGAAGTGCTGTACCAGGAGCATTTCACCTGCCTCATCAGTGCGGACAACCCATTTAAGCACGAGCGTTTTTCTTTAGACGAATACCTGTGTCGTCCCCATGCGATCGTCGCCACCGCAGAAGGGCAGCAAACGATGATCGATCGTCCGCTAGCTGATCTGGGAAAGGCAAGAGAGATCGTGTTCCAGTCCCCCTACTTCATGGCAACCGCACTCAGTATTGTGGATACTGACCTAATATTCACCGTCCCCATGCGTGTCGCACTCGAACTCTCAAAGTCAGCAAACCTTCGACAAGTATTGCCACCTCAAGAGATTGGTGCCTTCCCCTACACCATGATCTGGCATCCTCGGCTCGACGGTGATTCTGGACAGGCATGGTTCCGTGACCAGATCCAGGCGACGGTGAGACGAGGGTGAGAAGGTTGTGGTGCATAAACTGATGCGTCGCTAGAGAGTATTTTAGAGGTTCTCTGCCAACCCCAAACACAAAATCTAATAAAATCTCCTGGAGTCCGAAATCCCACAATTATGCCTTCATTTAGCAACGGATGCTGTTGGCGAATGTGCTACAAGCAGCATTACAAGAATGTGACAACTGCTGAAGCGCCTGATCTTTCGTTACCCATTACTCCTTGTAGTGCGCTTGTAAGAGCAGTTGTAATACATTCGCCAACAGTCTTCATGAGCGCGATCGCTCACCAGCACCTATGAAAATCGAGGCGATTTACAAGTCAGCATCAGCAACGGCGCAAAAAACAACGCTAAGCTCAACAGTATTGCTATGACTGGCTTTCAGAAAGGGAGTAATCGCCAGATAATGTGTTCTTACCTGTGTTTTCCGACTTCCGAGGCTTTGTTCCCTTCATTTGCGCTTAGTCAATTAGATGTGACGGTATGCTTTTGGAAAGTATTTAGGACAAACTATGATAATCACGATCGCATCCTTCAAGGGAGGGGTAGGAAAATCGACTACAGCGATCCATCTTGCTCAATATCTGGCTACCAGGCGCAGCGGCGGCAAGGTTGTTTTAGCTGATGGCGATCCCAATCATTCCGCATTGTCATGGGGTCGGCGATCTCCTGGTTGTAAGTTCACTGTGATTGACGCTGATGATGATTTGGGAGAACCAGATCATATTGTGGTGGACACAGCGGCTAGAACTGAACCTGATGAACTATTGGCACTGGTAGAAGGTTCTGACCTGCTCCTCCTACCCACAGCGATTACCTCATTCTCGTTAGAGGCAACGATCAAAACCTTGGTTAACCTGCCTCAACTTCCACCCGACCGCTACAGGGTTCTCCTGACTTTAGTACCTGCTAGGGGACAAGCCAGAGAAGCACAGGCAAGGGAAGCACTCACAGCGGTTAACCTCCAAACTTTTAAGAGTCGCATACAATCACGGGTGATTTTTGCGGACGCTGAACTAGAAGGCTTGACGGTGGACAAAATGAAAGGCGCATCGGCTAAAGCGGCATGGTCTGATTATGAATCACTGGGAAAAGAAGTAACGAAGGGCTGGAAGTAGATGGCAAAGCTAAGCGACAGATTAAAAGAGAGGCAAGCTGAGTTAACGCCCATCATGGGGCAATCCTCAGAATCGACCTTATTCCTAGAACAAATTACCGATCGCCCTGGTGGTGATACCAGACCGTTGAACCCTGACCATGTAGCGGCGTTAGTCGAAAGCATCAAAGCAGTAGGCTTAATCCAGCCACTAGCGGTCGATAATCAGGGGCGGCTCTTAGCAGGTGGACACAGAAAAGCGGCTATAAAACACCTGCTGGTTTACGATTTTGCTGTTTTCGAAAAATGGTTCTCTAATGGTGTACCTGTCAGACAATATGACTTTGATGCCCTGGTAGACCCTAATAGAGCGCTAACGATTGAAGTTAGTGAAAATGAGAAAAGACAAGACTACACCCCATCAGAGGTTAGAAAACTTGCTGACCGACTCAAACAGGCAGGATATGAAGACTTGGCGGGTAGACCTACTAAGGGGCAAAAGTCGGTAGTTCTAGCTCTGTCTACCATCATCGGGAAATCTGACAAGACTGTCAGGCGCTACCTTTTAGACAATCAGCCTTC
>CASBQM010000597.1 GCA_949127645.1 Synechococcales cyanobacterium PMM_0036 | reverse complement strand
CTTAATTTTCGCATTGCCTTAACTTCGACCTGTCTGGCGCGCTCCCGCGAGAAGCCAAACACTTCCCCGACCTCTGCCAAACTGCGGCTCTTACCGTCGTTGAGTCCAAAGCGCAGAGCAATCAACTCACGCTCTTTTTCGTTCAAGCAGGTCAGGTATTGCTGGCACTGATCCCGGGTAACGATCGCCTCCATTTCTCGCTGCTGCTGCTCATCAGGGATCAAATCGCCCAGCCGAGTCTCTTGCTCTTGACCAATCAGGGCATCTAAAGAGGCACATTGACGCTGTTGGCTCAACAGGCTTCGCAGTTCTTCAGGAGTCATGTCTAGCGCGGCTGCAAGCTCCTCTGGACTGGGCTTACGTCCCAATTTGCCCACGAGGACGCGTGTCGTAGTCTTCATCTTGCTCAGCTTTTCCTGTACGTGCACAGGCAGACGGATCGTGCGGGCATCAGACTGAAGGGCGCGAGTCATGCCCTGACGAATCCACCAGTAAGCATAGGTTGAAAACTTGTAACCCTTAGTAGGGTCAAATTTTTCCACGGCACGCTCTAGCCCAATACTGCCTTCTTGAATCAAATCCAGCAGTTCTAGCCCTCTATTTTGATATTTTTTGGCAACCGAAACGACCAGACGCAGATTTGCCTGGATCATGCGAGTTTTCGATCGCTTGCCCTGATGGATCATTGCCAACTCTTGAGGCGTTGGGTTTTCCAACTGAAGCAGCGGCAGCATCGTTTGAACGGCTCTGGCAAGCTCCAGTTCTTCGGCAGCAGCAAGCAAAGGGGTTTTGCCGATAGATCGGAGGTAGGTTTGAATGGGATCAGCCGTCATAGATCGAAAAGTAGGGTCTAAAAGATACCTTGTAGAGTGATTACCCGCACCTGAGCCAAGAAGCACTGAGAGGGCATTCTATTCTAGGACAAGTTGGGGGCAGTTATTAGAGTTGCGCCTCTAATAGTTTGGAATAGTTTAATAAAAGTTTAACAATAGCAATTTGGGTTCCATAAGAGGGCTGCTGCGGAATGCATAGAGGGTGCGCAACCTAAAGCTATGCATACGAATATCCATGGGGCTAAAGCTTCAGGAGAGAGCTTTTATCACGGTAATAGAGCGAACTCTAAGCGTTAAATACCTGATGGCGATCGAGTCAGACGTTTAATATAGCAGTCTTAACCAAGTTGTGGAAATTAGAAATCTCTGAGAGATGCGAAGCTAGTGAGAAGGCGGAGTTTCACAAGCAGCTTCCTCGGAAAGCGTTTCGTTCGATCGCCTAATGCGTGAGTCTAGCCAAATTGTCCTACCAATCCAGGCAGCAACTCCGAGGAGTGCCAGGATACCCAGTTGAGCAGTCCAGGCAATGAGCTGTTCTAGGGGCACGACCTGACCAATGAAATAAGACAGGCTAACCATAACCGATGCCCAGACAGCGGCTCCTGCCAAGTTACAAGCAAAGAATTCCCCGTAGGGCATCCGAGCAATTCCGGCGAGCGGTCCAGCAAAGATGCGTAGCAATGCCACGAATCGACCCAGAAAAACGGCTCTGGCAGCGTTTTGGCTGAACTGATCCCGGACGCTAATCAACTGGTCTTCGCGGATGCGAAACATTCTGCCAAGGCGGAGCAGCAGTGTTCAGCCGCCGTTGCGCCCAATCCAATAGCCAATATTATCGCCAATGACGGCTCCGGCGATCGCGCTTCCCAGCACCATCCAGTAATCGAGTTCGCCACTACCCGCCAAAAATCCATCCACCAAAGTAATAGTTTCACCCGGAATGGGGACACCCATATTCTCTAACATGATCCCCAGAAACACTGACCAATAGCCGTAGTCTTGCGCAATCTGCTGAATGGTTTCTAAAGGGATCAAATCCAGGGACATGAAGAAGACCTATACGAATTTTTGTAAAGCTCTCTTCCATATTGGCGCACCTTGAATAGAGGTGTCAAATCGCTTTGCCGACAGAAATGGCGCTTTCTCAAGAAGACCTGCCTCAAGAAGACCTGCCTCAAGAAGACCTGCCTCAAGAAGACCTGCCTCAAGAAGACCTGCGATCGCGCAACCATTTCCAGATATCCACGACGCGATCTTCAACCCACAGCATTCCGCGATCGAGCCAGTCAAACAGTTGTTTGATGGGATGCTTTTCGTAAGTCACAAGCCTCACCTCTGCTTCAATCCAGGAAGGTTTGGCAAGCATGGCGCTCTCGCCCTTTTTTTCGGCGGCTGAGACAATTTGGGTTTGTCCAGATTTTGAGCTAATTTCGGGTGAGCTAATCTTCATCGGCAGAGAATTTGAGCTAACAGCCCGACTGAGGCGATCGCGCATCCGCCCTTGAAAGACAGGCGATCGTTGCGCCCTTTGTGAACCTGAGGGCAGTGGAAAGCCTGAGGGCATTTGAGGCGGATGTTCCAACTGAAGTTCAGTAGAAGAGACCTTAACGATCGCGCTGGATCGAGCTTTCGCTTCAGATAATCCTAAAGCAGGAGAAAAGTCCTGTAACCGAGCGTGAAACCATTGACTTAAATTTTTCAGCAGCTCATCGCCCGTTTTCCAGGAAGTCTCTGCCGATCGCAATGCCGGGATGCTCGCCAGCCTATTAGTCGAGATATCAGGGGTGGGGAGAGGCAGAGACAACAGCTTCGATTCCTGAAATAGGTTAGTGGCAACTGCGACTGAGCCAGTTTGCATCCAGATCATCATCTGCCAAAAGGCGCGGATTGGCGGCAGAGCCAAGGTGCGATCTTTGGGTATGGGCAAGAAGCGATCGCCCCACTGGTTTTCGGCAAGGACACGCTGCTGTCGGCAATAGCTTGCCACATCACCTGCCATCCGACGCTGGAGAGACATTTGCTGCTCTGAGCTAAGGACATCTAAAAGCTGATTCTGAGCATCGACAAGAACGAGCCTGTGGGACTTGAGTAAAGAGGCAATGCCCTGAATCTGAATGGCACCCGATCGCTCAGAGGCTTTCAGCTTGCCTGACCCTTCCAGTTTTGTTGAATCCGCCACCACTAGCCTGACGGTTTTCTGGAGCGATAACTCTTGAGGTGCAGACCGCGATCGTGAAAACGATGAGGCGATCGCGCTTCCACCCACCACGACCCAAACACCGGGCGCATTTGGATCTTGGGGATCTAGCTGGAGCGCTAGACGATCGACGGGGAGCAATAGCGCGAGATCGCTGAGGGTTTGGAGCGATCGCTGAATTGGCGTATCGGCGAACAAAAATTCCGACTCTTCCACAGGCTGCACGGTCTGTGTCACAGCCCGCAATTTAGGTGAAATCTGCCGTGCTGTTTGGCTCAACTGCTTGCCCACCAGTCGAGTAGCTTGAAAGCCCACATAGAGTGGATACAGCAAAATTTGTGAG
>CASBQM010000596.1 GCA_949127645.1 Synechococcales cyanobacterium PMM_0036 | reverse complement strand
CGATCGCTTTTCCAGCCAATCCGGTTCGGCGGCGAGGGCGGCAGTGATTTGGTCAATGCGATCCTGCATTTGCGCCGATTCTGCTTGACAGTGCGTCTGCTGAGCAAGTTTTGAGTTGAGCGCTGCAAATTCTGCCCGGTGCTGATAGCCCGCCTCAAGCTGAGTTTTGGTTTGTCGCAACTGCTCTTGAAGCTTGGGCACAGAGATTTGCTCCGACAGATCTGACAAGATTCGCCAGAGGGCGTTAAGCAAATCCGTGTTGAGTGTGACCCCCGATCGAATAGCCATTAGCGCCGCCTCTATAGAAGCCGTTGCCAACAGCGGCACCGTTTGCTGAATGGCTTGAATGGTGGCTAAGGCCCGCTCAGCGGTGGACTGATGAAGATCGCGCTGGGTCTCTCCCTGACTCACCAACTGCCGTAGCTCTGCCTCAAACTGCTTGGCAGCTTCTACACGACTGAGCTGTTCTTGAAGGCGATCGCGCTTCTGCTCTAGGTCAGGAAGTCTGCTGATGGAGGATTCTAGCGATCGGATGCGCTCAATTTCGGTACTTAGCTTTGTTTGCTCCACCTGAATTTTTGCCATCTGCCGAGCTAGGTTTTGCTGTTCGGGCTTCAGAGCTTGAAGCTGGTTAAGTTGTTCTATCAGGCTCAACTGCTGCTGCTCTAGATCGGTCTGCTGTGCAATCAAAGGCTGCAACTGATCCAGATCGGCTGACGCTTTGTCCAGCGCCTCCCGCTTGACATCAAGCTTGGTGAGCTGAGTTTGCAGATCAGTGAGCGCCTTTTGCTGTGCTTCGCGCTGTCTTAGAATGCCCTGCCGCTGTTTTGCCTGTTGATCCAGCTCTTTTAAGGTAGCCTCTGCCCGTAAATAAGTTTGGTAGTTCTCCCGATTTTCCTGACAGATTTGCACGGCGGTTTGTGCCCGCTGCACAGACTGATCGAGCAAGGCGATCGCGGGCTGTTTGCCTTCAATCTGTGCCGTCAAATTTTGCAGTTTTGTGGCAGTTTGCTGCACCTGCTGGGCTTGTGCGGTCAGACGATCTTTTTCAGCTTGCAGCGCTGTTAATTCAGTCTGAAAGGTCAGTAACGCCGCTTCACTAGCGGCAATTTCGCGGCTAATGAATAGACGGCGATCGCGCAGTGGCTCCCAATCTTGCAGCGTTTCGTTGTATTGAGCGATCGATCGTTCTAGGCTTTCAGATTCAGCCTTACCGTACTTTTCTAGAGACAGCATTTGCTGATTCGCCATCCGGTATTCTTCTACTTTGAGGATGGCATCAAAGATCGGTTTACGCTTCTCTGATGACAGCAAAAAATCTGCGGTGAACATCCCTTGAGGAACGCCGATTGTATTGGAAAACAGCCGTGCTAGATCGGTTCCTGGCGCAACGTTAAACTGCTGCCGCAACCAGGGCAATACCTCATCTTCGATATGCTTATAATCCAGCTTAGTATCCAACTGCGGATCGTACAGCGTATAGCCTTTAGTCGTACAGCGCTGCACTTCATAGGTACGTCCATCTCGACTAGAAATAAAGGCGATCGTTACTTGGGCGCTATTTGATCCGTTCCGAATCAGATCTTCTTTATTGTAACCGCCGCGATGATTGAACATTGCCCAAGCGATCGCTTCTAAAATACTTGTCTTTCCGGCTCCGTTTTCGCCACAAATGGCGTTGGTTCCAGGCTGGAAAGTGAAATGGCGATCGCTATGAGATTTAAAGTTCTTCAGCGTTACCGAAAGAATTTCCATGCTAATCTGCCTTTGCCTTACGAACCGCTGCTTTCAGGGTAGAACATTTGCACCACAATGATCACGCTGATTCTACTGATTGTGGTAAAAGTTCTGTAACTTGGAGCAGCTATCTTGAGAAGAGGATAGGAAGCGCGAGTTAATTCAAATCCACATATCGCGTCAGGCTACGCATCAGCTTTCCGACCACGCATTAGCTTTCCAACCACGCATTAGCTTTCCAATCACTATAAAAGCTGGACTAAATGTCAGCTCTAGCGTAGTGGTTTTGCTCAGCCTCAGTTTGCAAGCTACCCATACCAAATCTATATGGAGATACACAGTATTGTAGGATGTGTTGGCGTAACGCATTACTGCTAAGGCTTTGAGGTACGTTACGCTGCGCCAACACATCCTATATTAGATATCGCTTCACATTAAATTGGTATCAAGTCGTTCTAATCAAGTAATCTGCACCAATCCTTGATACTCCGTCAATAGCTCATCGTAGGTGAGGCTGTCGGCGCTATCTTGTGGACTCCAGAGCAGCTCAAACACCATGAGATAGTCTGGTGAAATGCCGCCGATACGCTTTAGGGCAGCTTGCAAATCTTGGGCAGAGAGAATCTTGTCGCTAAAGAGAGGGCGATCGTCGGCTGTGCCCAAAATCAGCGTGACCACAATATACGAAGCGGGTGCATCGTCATCATTCTGAGCTAGAGTCTGTCGCTGCACGCGTCCGCCGACATTTGCCAGCGTTTCGGCGCTAAATTTGCTTCGCTCCTCAATAGAAATCTCCTGAAAGACCTGCCCTGCCTGTTCACGACTTTTAACGGTCTGGGAGTTGACGCGCACATGAGTCCAGTTTTCGGGGGCACGTAGGAGCGCCAGCACAGTTTCCTGTAAAAGCTGAGAAAGACCTGTCTGAGAGGAGG
>CASBQM010000595.1 GCA_949127645.1 Synechococcales cyanobacterium PMM_0036 | reverse complement strand
CTCATCCCCCAGCCCCTTCTCCCACGCGGGGAGAAGGGGAGTAGGAAACCCTTCTCGGATTTAAGGTCTATCTCCCGCTCTGGAGGAGATTTTCTGGGAGAGATCTAGGGGTGAGGGCGGCTTGAATTTGGGTGCTTAACCAAACCCAACTGCCCAAACCCAACTGCCCTCAATAATTTTTACCTAACCCTTCGCAACCGGATTCTCAACATATTTGAAGTCTGGCTCGGCATTCCAGGCTCCGCGCTGATCGCCTTCACCCTGAGACAAGTTGTAGTAGATATCTACAGTTTCGTCAGGTTTAATATTGCCAAAGAAAGGTTCGTCTAGCTTGCCCAATGAGCCGAGCGCTTTCATAAACATTTTGGTGTGAGAAATTTCTCGCGTTAGCAAATGCACTAGCGTGCTTTTGGTGCCCTCATCGGGCGCTAGCTTGATCAGAGCCTCATAGGTTTGACGTGCCCCGGCTTCTGCTCCAATGTTGGCGCGTAAATCACGCACTACGTCGCCTCCTTCGTTGAGATACTGCGCTGTCCAAGCCGATCCCTGACTGTCCAAGAAGTGAGGACCCATGCCACGCACGGCAAACAAACTGCTCTTAAAAGCATCAGTTTGGTCAACGTTCTTCGTGTGGGATTCTATTAGTTTGCCCACCATTTCTAGGTGCCCAAATTCTTCGATCGCAATGTCTTGCAACATATCACGAATGCCCGCGTTTTCGACATGAAATGACTGTACCCAATACTGCAAAGCAGCAGTCAGCTCTCCCGTTGCACCGCCAAACTGCTCTAGCAATAGCTGAGCGAATTTAGGATTTGCAGCATCAATCTTGACGGTATGAATCGGATCTTTTTTATGAAAAAACATAGTCAATTTCTCCTAGTGGGTTCGCAAGCTGGATCAAGGCAAATTGGTTCAAGAGATCTTGTCTTGACTCCTGCTACTTACATTAGGAAGTTGAGCAAAATAAATCCTGCATCTTGCGATAGAACAAATGCTCAGATATGCCTCTAAAATCTTCAACTTTAGAGGCATTTAAACCGTCTTCTGGCTACCAAGATAGAGATTAGAGTTATTAAAATAAAGACTTCAGAAATTAAAGTGAAATCTGCGGCACTCATTTTCAGTATTCTCTAATTGTTCTCAAACGCTAATAATCAAGCCACAATAGAGTAGCGGTGGAGTAGCGATCGCCCACAAACTGCTACGCCAATAGACAGGTATGCCAACAGATTCGGCGGATAGGTTTACAGATAATTGGGCTTATCTGAAGGCAGAACTTCAGTGGCTCGATCGGGTTTTGATGCTAGCCATAGCACGACAGAAAAAAGAAACCAAGGAGGTCGATCGCGTTGCCCAGTCTAAAGCCGATCGAGCGACCAGCCATTGGTGGAAAGGCGTGGTGTCGCTAGAGGGCAATGCTGCCTATGACGAGTACCGTCAGCCCAGCCAGTCTGCCGTCCCTAAACTCAGCCAGCAACAGCAGCTTGAGCAACGTATCCGAGCCAGTCGGCAGCAGGGTGTAGTGCTGGCACTGCCAGAGTTAAGCGATCGCCTTCAGCTCACGCCCTTCGAGAAAAATCTGGTGTTGATGAGTTTGGCTCCAGAGTTAAATCGTCGCTATGCCAAGCTCTATCGGTTTTTAAGAACAGAGGAAACGGCAGTCAAGACAGATTTACCCAGCCTTGATTTAGTGCTGCGGCTTCTTTGCCGAAATGAAGGGGAATGGCGATCGGCTCGCAATCGGTTGATGGCAGATTCGCCCTTAAGCCGATATCAGCTTCTACAACTTTTGCCTACTCCAGAAGAGACGCTGCTGAATTCTTCACTGAAGCTAGAAGAAACGCTGCTAAATTATCTGGTTTCAGAGCAGCCTACCCTAGAAGCGCTAGAAGAACTTTTGAATCAGCAGCACATTTCTGTCCTTACTAAGGTTTGCCCCAGTCATTCAGAGCAAAAGTATTTAGGGCAAAAGTATTTAGAGCAAACAGTGACCGCAGTAGGCTGGGACGATCTGATTTTACCCACGTCTTTATTGACCACTCTGAAATATTTGACTCAACGCTTACGGGTGACTCAGCGCTTACAGGATGATGCCCAAGTCGAGATGTGGAACTTTCAGCCCCAATCTATGGGTACTGTGGCGTTATTGACAGGAGCAGCCGGAACGGGCAGAACGATCGCTGCACAGGCAATTGCCTGTGCCCTACAAATGCCGCTGTTTCAGACAGATCTGGCGCAAGTCCCTCCAGAAGACCATCCTCAGCTTTTACAGGACATCGCTGCCCAAAACCCGACCGTATTGCTAATCGATAATGCTCATCTCTGGCTAGGGCGATCGGGCAAGTTAGATTCTGCCGCACTCCATCAGTTCTTGACCCATCGCCACCACCAGCCCACTTTGACCTTGTTGAGTGTGTCACCCTCCCGCATCATCCTGGCAGATTGGCGATCGCAGATCGACTACACTTTGCCTTTTCCCCTGCCTACTGAAAGCGATCGCCTCCAGCTCTGGAAACGAGCCTTTCCGTCTCAAGTGCCGATCGCCACGGATATCAACTGGCAAGCCTTAGCAAAACAGCCTTCTTTCACAGGTGGCAAGATTGGCGCGATCGCTCAAGATGCGATTCTTTACGCAGCGGCGATCGAAGCTCCCGAAATTAGCATGGAACATTTACGCTATGCGCTAGCGCAACGCGGTCTAGTGCTGAAGCCTCAAGAGCTGAAGCCTCAAGAGCGATCGCGTTCTTCTGACTCAGCACCTTAAAGTCATCGGAACTATATTAGAACTACATGGGGCTACATTAGAACTACATGGGGCTACATTAGAACTACATGGGGCTACATTAGAACTACATGGG
>CASBQM010000594.1 GCA_949127645.1 Synechococcales cyanobacterium PMM_0036 | reverse complement strand
GCGTCGCCCAATTGATCCAGGTACTGCTGCACCGAGCCCACGAAAGGATGTAGGATTTGCATAGGCATCGAATCTGTTTTGGGAGCGTCAACTCCCGAAGCTTTCGTCTGCGTGGAGGAGAGTTCGCTGAACTTGGAAAAACAGGAACTCTCCGCCACTCCCCGATATCCTACGCCAAAACAGACGTCGTCATTCGTTCTGCGGGGCTGGTTGTGTGGTCAGTCTCGTCGCCACCGACAGGTCGCGATCGCGCCCTCGGTGGGGCGGAGCTAATGTGAGAAAAAGCGCCTGTTACACGGGGAAAGATCGTGACCCATTACAGTATGTCGGGCAATGGAGGGAAGTACTGCAAACGCTGAAAGCACTTCAGCAAAACCAAAAGACAGAGCAGGCCGGTGTCGTTGCGGACGTGAAGGCGCGCAAAGAGAACCTCCTCAGATGTTGGCGTGTAAGCATCTTGGAGTTCCCGTGCCGTGAACACCCTGCTGAAGCGGGGATAAGCGGTGCGTTCGATCAAAGCCATCGGGACAGAATAGCAACAATGTACGACCACAGAGCCCTTTGTAAACAAAAGTCCCCATTTTGTGCTTACTCCGGCTCAACCCGGTCTCGGTTTGCAGGGTGCAAGACAGACCATCGAGAAACTGAACAGGGCAGGGAATCGGACAGCGTTCAAAATCCTTTTGACAATCGTACCTCCCAGGCCCAATCGGGATGGGCAGGAAGCGATGTCCTATTTGGAAGAACAGAAGTTGCCGCACTTCAAGGTCTCGATTCCCCGACTCGTAGGGTTTCAGCGCGGTGTCATGGAAGGGGTCACCGTCGACAAGCTCGACCGGGCTCGTCTCGGCTGGATTGCCTACCAACGGGTGAGTGATGAAATACTCGCATCGCTGAGCATCCAGGTGTCCGAGTAGTCGAGTACTCGGCAGCCCGAGTATAATCGGTTGCATGGGAAGGTTCTCGAATCTGAAAACTATTAATGAACCAGCGCCTCGATCAGAAGAGGCACAGGCCGAACCGGAGACTAAACAGAAGAGAGCAGGGAAACGTGACCATCCTGATTACACACAGATCTCCGTGTATATTCGGAAGGCCCCGTATCACGAGGTTAAGCGAATGCTCGTAGGGTGTAGTCAGGACTTCTCGGATTTGGTCAACGAACTCATTGAGGGGTGGCTTGCTCAGCGTGGCCCATCGCGCGGCTGATTTCAACATGCGACCAGGCTCTCTAGGCCGTGATATGGGTCTACGCCTCTGTGACGCTGTATTCACAGTCGGGCATTCGACGTTGCCCATCGAGCGCTTTATCGCCTTGCTGAAAACCTATGGTATCGAACGCCTCGCCGACATCCGCACGGTGCCGCGTTCGCGGCACAATCCGCAATTCAACGACACGGCCATGGCTGATAGCCTGACGGCCGCGCATCTTGAATATGTGCCGATGCCAGCGCTGGGCGGCCTGCGGCACACCCGCCAGGATTCTACTAATACGGGCTGGCGTAACAAAAGCTTTCGTGGCTACGCCGACTACATGCAAACCGAAGAGTTTCAGGACGCGCTTGAGGCACTCATTAAGATGAGCCGCCAGAAACGCGTTGCGATTATGTGCGCCGAAGGGGTGCCATGGCGATGCCACCGTTCTCTGGTGGCCGACGCGCTCAATGTGCGTGATGTGCCGGCAGTGGAGATTTTATCGGAGACCAGCTACCGGATGCACAAGATCACGCCCTTTGCGCATGTGGAAGGCCTGCATATTACCTATCCGCCTGAGCAAACTACATTACCGTAGTCGTTCACTCTGTTTGACCTCGTTTAGAATGCGAAAAGCACTGCCACAACTGCTTGTGATATCCGCGCTTGCACGCCACGCATTGCGCCGATGCCCTGCCATGCGGTCCCCACCCTGTCTTGCAGGCGCATAGGTCGGCGCGGTTGGGTATCGTCGGGCAGGCACCCGGTCGCAAAGTGCATGAAACCGGGATTCCGTGGAACGCGCGTCCGGTGATCGTCTGCGCCACTGGCTTGGTCTTACACCCGAGCAATTCTACGATCCTTCAAAGCCGATCCTTTGTGCATGGCGATATGATCCGTCTTATCGCTTTGGATTTCATATTGCGGCTCGTCTCGACTAGCGTGATGCGTGTATCCCTTGTAATCGGCGTCTTGCGTATGGACCTTGATGATCCGGCCGCTGACATGCCCGGCCTCAGAATTCCAAGTAACGTGATCACCGACTTTGAAGCGTTTTTGCATCTCATTCTCCCTAACGCGCCATGGCGCAAACGAGTTCAACATGTCGCGATGCGCCGCGCACGGCCTTGCAAGCCTTGCTGTACCGTTGCGAGACCGAAACCTGCATGCTCATTTTATGGCCGGTTGCGAGGCCGTACAGTATTCAATCTCTCGTCACTATGCAGGACACGACTGACGATCCCTTTTTCCGTAATCGGTGGCGGTTGGCGTAGGTCGGGGATGCAGAGCGGGGTTAACGAGGAAGCCATGTTCATCGGACATATCCCGTATGATTATTCTGAGGACCAACCGTATAATCGCTCAGCCGCGCTACGAGGTTCAGGCCGGATAAGCTGATGAATGTTAAAAGTCCGCCCAAAGCCCAACCTTCCGCGCCATGACCGTGTCGGAGTAGTCTAAAAGCACCAGGGAGATTCCACGCTGGAAGCGTCCCGCGGCTGATCTCACCCAGGGATCGAGTGAAATCGAAAGCGTCCGCCCCCGGTCCGAATTGGTGCAATGCGCTTTGATTGAACAACTATTGCACGTTTCGGCGGGTGCCCGGTAGTTGATCACACGCAACTCGTGATCGATCTCCCTGCGTTCAAGCCTTGTACCCTGCGGACACTCCCAGGCATCCCGATCATGGTGAAAACGAAATCCTCCAGTGTCGTACTGATCGGAGCGGTGATGAGAATGCCGCGCCAGCCATTCGAGCAACATCCTGTTGCTTCAAGCCCAGCGCCTGACGGCGGGCGGCAGCGGCTGTACCAAGGTCTTGGAGAGTCTTCATAT
>CASBQM010000593.1 GCA_949127645.1 Synechococcales cyanobacterium PMM_0036 | reverse complement strand
GCGGGAAGGACGCACCACCATATATTCGCCCTGAATATTCTTAATCGGCACGTTGATGAAATCGTTGGAGGCAGACTTGGGCACTAGCTCACTGCTATACCACTTCTGAAAGTCTTGAATAGTAGGGAAGCGGACTTCTTCACGATGTCCACCTTCCATCATGATATGTACCGAAAATTCGTTAGGAGTTCTAGGCATAGGAATTATGGGGATCTAAACGCTGGGTTTGCCACTTTATAGGTTTGCCACTCTAAGAGTATCCCCAATTGGGTCTGTTCTTAGCGAGGCTTACTTAGCGAGGCTTATCAAGGCTAAGGGTTCCCTAATCCGGCTCAAGAATGAACAATCTATTGCTGTGAGTAGAGTTCTATGGGTAGAGTTCTATGGGTAGAGTTCTATGGGTAAAGCCTGCTACCTAACTTAATCCGATGGGTACTCTGAAGAAGCCGTCTCTTCTGCACTTCTCATACCGTGTTTCTCCTGACTGCATTTCTCTCGACGGTTTCGATCGCTCAAGAATTTCTATCCTTTGTAGAGCGAATGCTGATGACGGTGAGTCTAGCAATGTCTCTTATTCTGGCTGCGGTTTTAGTGGTTTTGTTGTGCAATCGCTACATCCAGACAGGACGCTCTGAGGCAGAAATGCTACGCCAGGGCGAACGGCAGTTTCGATCGCTGGTGCAAAACAGCTCAGATATTATTCTGATGGTTTCAGAGGCAGGATTGATTGGCTACGTCAGTCCTTCTCTGCATCGGCGGCTGGGTCATGAGCCTGAAACCTGGCTACAGTGCAATATTCTCGATCGGGTGCATCCTCAAGATTTTTCCCAGACTCAAGCTCTGTTGCAAAACGCGGCGCGATCGCCTGGAACAAATATTACTAGTGAATTTCAGGTGCAAGATGGGCAGGGGGCATGGCGCGTTCTAGAGGTTGTTTGCCTTTTACCCAGCCACTCCACGTCTCAAGCGTCAAGTCTTGTTCTCACCTGCACCGACATTACCCAGCGCAAGCAGCAAGAAGAGCGGCTGCGGTTGCTGCAATCAGCGATGATCCAAGCCAAAGATCCGATCATCATTACCGAGGCTGCGTCGCTGGAGCTACCGGGACCTCGAATTATCTATGTCAATGAGGCTTTTACTCAGGTTACGGGCTATAGCTCAGAAGAGGCGATCGGCAAAACCCCCCGAATCTTGCAGGGCGAAAAAACCGATCGCGCGATTCTTGACAAAATCCGAACGGCGCTAGAAGCATGGCAGCCGATTGTGATAGAGCTAATCAACTATCACAAAGATGGCTCAGAGTTTTGGGCAGAGTTGAGCATTGCGCCCGTTGCCGATGAGACGGGCTGGTTTACCCATTGGGTTTCCATTCAGCGCAATATTACCGATCGCAAACAGGCGGAAGCTGAGATTCGCAATGCCTTGGAACGAGAGCGAGAGTTACGAGAGCTGAAGTCTCGATTCATCTCAATGGCATCCCATGAGTTTCGTACGCCGTTGGCGACTATTATGGCATCCAGCGATCTGCTGAAATCCTTTGGTCACAAGCTCAGCGAAGAAAAGAAGCTAGAGCGCCTTAATAAAATCCAGAAGGAAGTTAACGGCATGACTCAGCTTTTAGAAGATGTTTTGTTGATCGGCAAAGCGGAATCTGGATATGTGGAGTTCAACCCGACGCTGCTAGATGTGCAAACACTCTGTCAGGATCTTTTGGACGAAGTGCAGATGACGAGCGATCGCCATGTCTTCACGTTCACGGTGATTAGTAGTGAAACTACTGAAATACTTCCGGTATTTGCGGACGAAAAGCTGTTGCGGCACATTCTGACTAACCTGCTTTCTAATGCAGTTAAGTATTCTCCGCATGGTGGCGAAGTACGTTTGATACTACAGTATGAGCCAGCCTCTATCACTTTTCAAATTCAAGATCAGGGGATTGGCATTCCGCTTGCCGATCAGGCGCATCTATTTGAGCCGTTTCATCGCGGTAGCAATGCGGGCAGTATTGCGGGTACGGGCTTGGGTCTAGCCATTATCAAATTCGCTGCAAATTTGCATAGTGGCAGTATTCAATTTGTTAGCGCTGTTGAGGTAGGCAGCACTTTCATGGTTTCCATTCCTAAGATCTATCCTGCGTCAGATTTGTGATCTGATGCATTATCTAAACCATGATCCGGTCAGCCGTCTGGTCAGCCGTCTAGCCAGTTATTGAATTAGTCGCCCGTTCAATTACCAGAGCAGCAATGACTACTATTCTTATTATTGAAGATACGACTTCTTTGCAGGAAGAAATCCTGCAAATGCTGGATTTAATGAACTTCCGGGGGCTTGCCGCAGACAATGGCGTGGCAGGAGTACAGCTTGCCCAGCAGCATCTCCCAGACATCATTTTGTGCGACATCATGATGCCCGAAATGGATGGCTACGATGTTTTACAAACCCTGCGGCGCAATCCTGAAACGGCTCGGATTCCGTTTATCTTTCTGACGGCTAGAGCCGATCGCGCTGATAT
>CASBQM010000592.1 GCA_949127645.1 Synechococcales cyanobacterium PMM_0036 | reverse complement strand
GCCCATATAAGCTGCCAAACTCGCCAAAAACAGCAGCCCAGCAACGCCAGCCAAGGGATTCTTGTCAATTCCGGTTAGCCATTCTGGCACTCGCCCTGAGTATTGGGCAATTTGCCCCACATTGACAATGTAGTATCCCCAAATTAATCCGGCATGAAGTCCGATCGGCAACCCCAACCGCCCCTGGTGGACAGAACTCACGGGCTGCGCCTGACCCCGAGTCGATCGCTTTGCCCAAACTAGCGTCACGCCCAGCAGCAATAGCCCCGGAAACTGAGGAAAGGTGCGGAAAGCCTCTGACAAAGGCTTGATGAAATGCAGGAAAGCAAACAGTAAACTACTGCCCCATAGGGAAATTTTGTCGCCATAGTCTCGCTGCAACTCATCCAAAATCCAGCCTCGGAACACCAGCTCTTCCGCAAAACCCGTGCCCAAACCGATCGCCAGACCCTCTAGGATGGTTTTGAGCAGCAGTGCTGAGGGAGAAATATGCCAATTGAGCCAGCCTAGCCGACCCTGAATGCAAAACAATCCTAGGAGACTCAATAGACCGATCGCCAGCCCTTGCAACAGCTCTTTACCGTTTTGGCGGGTCGCAATTAGCCCGTAGGTATTCAAGATGCGGCGATCGCGGTAAAGCCATTTGCCCCAGCGCCCAATCAACAGCAGAAACCCAATAAACAGCAGCGGCATTGTCGTTAAAGTCACCGTGTTGGGGTCTTTGACCCACAAGGCGATCGGGGCGGCGATCGGCAGCCAGCAAGCCAACAGGACAACCAGCAGACCCACAATGCGAACGGGTGCAGGATAGCAGGCTAGATTGGCAAGTATGGATTTCAAATTAGGGTCTCAAATGACGGTCTTCATAAATTGCCCAAATATTGCCCAAATATTGCCCAGAGTTGTGAGAGGGCTTCTGGGCTACTCTTCAGGTTCGATCGTGCTAATCAAGCCGTGATTCTTTAGCATCTCGCAGTAGAATTCGGCGTGTTCTTGCTCACAGACAATCACCAGAGCGATGCCGTTAGTATGTGCTTCCATCATAATACTGACTGCTTGAGGCATAGTGAGGCTGCTGACGCTTTTCATGAGAGCCTGCACTACGTGTTCCATGGAATTGAAGTCGTCGTTGTGCAGCAACACCTTATAGCGGGGTGCAGGTTTGCGAATGGTTGACGTTGACTGTTGTTGAATCGTTTCGACTGCCACAGGTCTATCCTCTTTGTAGACTTTAGGACTGGGTAGACTTTAAGGCTGGTAGACTTAAGACTGAATTGGCGAAGATTGCAGTAGAGCATTCTCTTCGCACATGAATTCTTAAAAATCTTCCTCAGCTCTAAAGATACTGTCCTAAGCTTATTGTTACAAAAACTTACAGAGTTGTAATACCTAATTCAGCATTTGCTCACGAGATCTTGAAAAATCCGCTCAGCAGTATTACATTTAGCGCTACATGAGTGCCAAATGCATGTAGTTTTGTGTGTATGAAGCGTTGAGTTCACCTCAAATACAGCATTTGCCGCCACCTGTAGCGTAATACAGGAATAATGACATGATAGGAAAAAACTTATATGACCGTTCAACCGACTGGCTCTGAGTTTAGCGCTAATACAATCGTGGTCAGCAATCAGGATCACCCAGAGATTGCCTTTAGCTCTTCGGGTGAGTTTGCGATCGTCTGGCAGAGCCAAAACCAGAATGGAGATTTGGATATATATGAGCGTTTATACCGATCGGATGGAGGAAACTTAGGCTCAGAGTTTAGGGTCAATCAGGCTGCAAACAGTCAGGCTACCCCTCAAACTGATCCGGCTGTGGCGATCGATGGGTTAGGTAACTCTGTAGTCGTTTGGGTAAGCGCTGCTCAAGACGGCAACAAGAATATCTATGCCCAGAGGGTTAGCTCAACGGGGCAGCGCATCGGTGGAGAAATTTTAGTCAATTCCTCTACGGTTGGTGATCAGACCGTTCCGGCTGTGGCGATGAATCTGAGCGGCAACTTTGTTGTCACCTGGACAAGTAATGGTCAGCCCAACGCCAGCACAAAGGGTAAAGACAGCAGCGGTACAGGCATTTATTCGCAGCGATTTTCTGCCAACGGTAAGGCGATCGATCGAGAGTTTCGAGTCAACACTACGACAACTGCCGATCAGGCAAATTCGGCGATCGCCATGAACTCTGCGGGCGACTATGTAATCACTTGGGAGAGCAGTGGTCAAGATGGCAGCGGTAAGGGCATCTATGCCCAAATCTATAAAAGCAACGGCGGACGAGTTGGATCTGAGTTCCAGGTCAACAGCACGGCAACAGGCGAACAGGATCAGCCGACTGTAGGAATTGACGCAGCCGGGAATTTCGTAATTGCCTGGAGAGGTCAAGACAGCGACAGTTCAGGAATTTATGCTCAGCGGTATAGCGCCAATGGCAATTCACGAGGTCGAGAATTTCAGGTTAATTCAACGAGCAGCGGTAATCAGACTGCACCATCGCTGGGCATGGATGCTGAAGGGGGACTTGTAGTGACCTGGGCTAGTAACGGGCAGGGCAACGGATATGATATCTACGCTCAGCGTTACAACCTGGATGGAGGACGTTCTGGTGGAGAGTTTCGGGTCAACAAAATCCAGAACAAAGCCCAAACTGATCCGGCGATCGGCATGGCGGCAAATGGTGACTTTGTGGTGGGCTGGGTCACAAACAGTCAGGGTGCTAACACGGACGTTTCCGCTCAACGCTACGTAGCCGCTGTGCCACCGCCGCTGGGGGTTATTGGAGGCACCAAAGGTAATGATAGACTTCGCGGCACGTTAATTAACGAGAGGATTTACGGCTACGGCGGCAACGACACTCTTCAGGGCTATGGTGGCAACGATTGGCTAGCGGGCGGCAATGGTAGCGATCGCCTACATGGCGGCATCGGTAACGATACGTTGATGGGAGGAGCCGATCGAGATGTGCTGGATGGCGGTAGCGGCAATGACATCTTGTATGGAGACGGCAGCAAAGATACGCTCAGGGGCGGTACCGGCAACGATATTTTTGTCATTGGGCAAGCCTCTGGCGGAGACGTGATCAAAGACTTTAAGGGCAAGAGCGATCGTCTAGAGCTTTCAGAACGGCTACTGTTCAGCGATCTAAAATTCACGCAAAGTAGCGGGAATACTCTCGTTAAAGTAGGCAATGACGTGATTGCGATCCTAGAAGGAATCAATTCCACCACCATCACTTCGGCGGACTTTATTAGAGCCTAGTACTCGCTCTAAAGCCTTCCTACTGCATCTCTCACTAGCCTTCCCAGACTAGACAGCAAGAATCAGGACGCTATCATAGTAGGCAGCGTGATATTTCTTAACGATTCTGTCTGAATTATTATCCTATTGAATGACAATTTCACTGCCTGATTCTAATAAGCTCAAGCCATTTCTGACGGAAAAGCTGTTCTTTGGCAACGAGCCAACCCCTGAACTCATTGCCATCCTGATGGTTTATTTTGTCCAGGGCGTTGTAGGACTCGCGCGGCTAGCCGTCAGCTTTTTTCTGAAGGATGAACTGGGGTTGGGTCCAGCGCAGGTTTCGGCTCTAATGGGGATTGCGGCATTGCCTTGGATGGTGAAGCCGCTGTTTGGGTTTGTCTCGGATGGTTTGCCGCTGTTTGGCTATCGTCGTCGTCCTTACCTAATCCTGTCAGGTTTTTTGGGGGCTGGGGCTTGGGTGGCGATGGCGACGGTAGTGCATACGCCTTGGGCTGCGACTTTGGCGATCGCCCTAGGCTCTTTGTCCATGGCGCTTAGCGATGTGATTGTGGATTCGCTGGTGGTGGAACGGGCGCGCAGCGAAGAGGTGAAAGATGCTGGATCGCTGC
>CASBQM010000591.1 GCA_949127645.1 Synechococcales cyanobacterium PMM_0036 | reverse complement strand
GAAGTGTGGCAGAATTTCGCCCGACGGGATTCCCAGGGAAATGTGGGTTCGGCAGACGCTCAGCTCTGGGCAGCACCCTACCGCTGGGGAACGCTAATGATGGTTTATCGTCCAGACAAGTTCAAGTCTTTGGGCTGGACTCCGAGTGACTGGAGCGATTTGTGGCGATCGCCCCTCAGAGGACATATTTCTCTGCCTGATAGCGCTAGAGCCGTAATTGGGCTAACCCTAAAGAAATTGGGGCGATCGCTCAATCTTGCCGACCTGCAAAGCGTCACCAATCTGCCCTCAGAGCTGCAATTGCTTCAGCAGCAGGTGAAGTTCTACAGCTCAAAGTCTTATCTACAGCCGCTCATTTTAGAAGATACCTGGCTGGCGGTGGGCTGGTCGCACGAAATTTTGCCCATCCTCAAGCGCGAACGCGAGCTAGCGGGCGTGGTGCCCCAATCGGGCAGCATTCTGACTGCCGACCTGTGGGTACGTCCTACGATCGCGCCAATGACCAACATCGGAACGAGCGATCGTCTCTCTCTGATGAAAAAGTGGATCGGCTTTTGCTGGCAACCCCAAATTGCGACCCAGTTCTCGCTGCTCAGCTCTGCCACTTCACCGCTCTTTTTTGGCAAGACAGCCGTTGGTAGAGCAGCCGTTGGCAAAATGGCTCCCCTTTCAGTGAATCTGCCAGAATCTCTGCGTCAGGCTAGAGCGACGATCGCCGATGCCGAAATCCAGCAGCGCAGTGAATTCCTCCTGCCGTTAACTACCAATACCCTTGATCAATACCGCCATCTCTGGACAGCTATGCGAAAGGCAGCAGTAGGCTAGTGTTGGCTAAATCTCAAAAATCTCAAGGTGCAGCAAATAGGGTGTTTGTCTGAAATGCTCCCGGATCTGAAAGCCCTAGAAATACATTGCATTGGGGGGAGGCAGCCTGTGAGTCAGCAGGAGCGATCGGGCTAAAATCACAGACATATGCCCCTAGCAAATCCCCTCGCCAGGTAAACACCCGCAGGTTGTAACTAAAATCTTTTGCCGTCTCGCCCATTTGCGTAATAAAGGCATAGCGATCGATATAGCTAGTCCCGTTCCAGACCTGTTGATCGACTAGCAGATCAATTCGGCGAGGCGCACCGTCAGTACCAGAATATGCCACCCAGTAGTTGAGCAGGGCACCGCCAAACTGCTTCTGCGCCCACCATAGGCTCGGAATCGTCAGATCGGATTGGGAAACCGTGTTTGCAGCCACGATCGCTCGATCGGTTGGCAAGTTTCCCGCCCAGAGCTGGTTCACCTGTTGCGCATCTAGCGGCGTGGTCAGCAGCAGCAATGTGTCCGGTGAGGCAACAGCTTTTGAGCCTACCAAAGCACTCGCCATCATCCACAAAGACAAGCCGGACATTAACCAAGGCTGGGGTTGAAAGGCGATCGATTTTCTATCAAAGCTCTGTTTCATGGGGCTTCAGAGGAGGAGTGCAAAGGAGCCTATTACAGAAATAGCTCACTTTAGGAACCATAACCTAGTGACTGAATGAGTGACGCTCGATTTGGATAAAAGGCTACCTAAACTCTGCCCATAATCAATCTAACCCGATGTGCAACTAAAATCAGCCCTCATCCCCTAGCCCCTTCTCCCAAAGCAGAGAAGGGGAGCAAAAGTTTCTCAAAGTCCCTCTCCCAGAGCGAGAGAGGGATTTAGGGTGAGGGCGATCGGGGAAGCTGTACATCGCGTAATCTACTTACTCACTACACAGCCTCAAAACAGAAATTTTGTCTAAACGCCTTTCTGGGACAGGCTGGGTAATTTTCACAGGTTGAGATCGATTTCACCCGCAACCTCAAGTACAATTATCACTAATCTGATAGATTAACCGTAGATTGATATTGGGAGGCTCAAATGACTACCCTCAAATTGTTTTCTGCCAAATTTGATGACGCGACTTCAAGCGATCGCCACACCCAGCTTCGGGTGCGTCTGCGGATTCCCAAAAAGTATCAGCAGGAGCCAATCATCTCTAACCTGATCACGCGATATGGACTCAAGGTAACTATTACCGCAGCGCTCTTGGGAGCCAACGGGCAAGAAGATGGCTGGTTTGATCTGGAGCTAGACGGCACGCAAGCCCAAATTCAGAGCGCCCTAATTGACCTTAACGATCTGGACTTAGAAATCTGGTACGGCGACAATGAGGGATGGTAGGAGTGTTAGCAACGGGAGCTATAGAAACGCGATCGCCCCTCAAATTGCTACTTGGTAGGTACTGCGCCAGGTAGATTGTTCTCTGCAATTCCGGGCTGCCGCGACTTTCCAGACACAACCTCATAAAACAGCTTTTCGTAGCGGCTTAGCGCCTGTTCGGCAGAGTAATTTTGCACGGCGTAGCGTCTGCCCTGTTCGCCGATCGCCTCTACTTTTTCTGGGTTGGCATGGAGATCGAGAATGGCTTCGGCAAGGCGATCGGCAGATTCAGGCTCAACTACAACACCGCCGCCGCTCTGATGAATTGCCTTTGCAGCCGTGCCATTTACCGGGACAGAGGCAATAATCGGACGACCGCTAGCCAGCAACACCTGAATCTTGGAGGGCATATTGAACGCCACCACATTTTTTTTCTGCATCACCAGACCGACATCGGCAGCCGCTAACATCTCTGGCAATTGCTCACGCGGCTGAAACGGCAGCAGCAGCACATTTT
>CASBQM010000590.1 GCA_949127645.1 Synechococcales cyanobacterium PMM_0036 | reverse complement strand
TGATTATTGCGTTTGGACCTCTGTTCGCGGCGCTCTACTATTTCGTCTTCCGGTTCGCCATCAAGCATTTCAACCTTAAAACACCGGGCCGGGATGATGAAATCGAAGAGGCAGCCGTCTTCAGCGGCACCAACGCTGGGTCGGACATGGCGCGAGAGCTAGTCAGAGCCTTTGGCGGTCGCAAAAACATCGCTACGCTGGATGCCTGTATCACTCGGCTACGGATCACCGTCAACGATATGAAACAGGTCAATAAGCCCAGGCTAAAGGCGTTAGGCGCGTCGGGTGTGCTGGAAGTGGGCAACAATGCTCAGGCGATCTTTGGACCGCGATCGGAAAACCTGAAAACCGACATGATTGAATACCTGAAAGGGGCAGGAGCAGAAGCCGATGAAGGCTATGTTTCTCCGGCGGTGGCAACCGCAGTTGCGGCGGCAGCAGCCAATGGTAGCACTGTAGGTGCGGCTAGTTTAGGTGCGGCTAGTGTAGATGCGGCTAATCTAGAGACAGCACCGATCGCCCCCCCGCGAGATCCAGAAGCTGCCCGTCGGGTGCAGGAAGCGATCGCCGCTTTGGGAGGTTCTGCCAATGTTCTTAACGTTCAGCCCGCTGCCCTAACACGCTTGCGAGTAGAAATCGCCGACGAGAGTCGAGTAGATGATGCAGCGCTCCGAGCTAGCGGGGTACAGGGCGTGATGCACTTGCCTGATCATTTGCTGCACTTGCTGGTGGGCTTAAATGCCGATCAGTACGCGGAGGAAATGAAGAGGCAGTTGGTGAAATAGAACCTGTAAAACCCTGGACAACGTTCAGGGTTTTGTCGTTAATGGGGTATTGCACTTTAATAAGGGTGTTGCACTTTAATCAGTCCGTCGATGCGAGTTCTTTTCTTGCACACTAATTTTCCGGCACAATACCGTCATGTTGCCACTGCCCTCAGCCAAGATCCCAACAATCAGATTATTTTTGGCACTCAAAACCAAGATGTCACGCTCCCCGGCATCAGCAAGGCGATTTTTCAGCCTAGCCGTGATCCTTATCCTCAGACCCATCACTACGTTCGTCCGTTAGAAACGGCAGTTCTAAAGGGACAGGCTGTCTTTCGTCTGGCGCAACAGCTAGCGGCGAGTGGATTTGTACCAGACGTGGTTTGTGCCCACTCAGGCTGGGGAATGCCGCTCTTCGTTAAAGATGCTTTTCCAGGGGTGCCGCTGCTCTGCTACTTCGAGTGGTTTTATCGATCGCACGGTGCAGACGTAGGCTTCGATCCGGCAGATCCGCCCAGTCCCGACGATGCGCCACGTTTGCGGATCAAGAATGCGCCGATTTTGATTGATTTGTATAGCTGCGATCGCGGTCTTTCTCCCACGAGTTGGCAAAAGTCGCAGTTTCCGCCAGAATATCAGGACAAAATTTCGGTGCTGCATGATGGCGTGGACACAGACTACTTTTGCCCTAAGCCCGGTGCCAAACTGGTTTTACCGGATCTAGGGATAGACCTGTCTCATGTTGATGAAATTGTCACCTACGTCTCGCGGGGCATGGAACCCTATAGGGGGTTTCCCCAGATGATCGAGGCGATCGCCTATCTACAAAAGCGCCGTCCTCACTGCCATGTGGTCATTGTTGGTTCCAATCGCGTCTGCTACGGAGCGGCACTGCCAGACGGACAAAATTACAAAGACTTAATGCTAGAACAATTTCCCCTTGATCTGTCGCGGGTTCACTTTACGGGATCGCTACCCTATGGTCAGTACCGTCAGGTGATTCAGGCTTCATCGGTGCATATTTATCTAACGGTGCCCTTCGTGCTGTCCTGGTCAATGATTGAGGCTCTTTCAACCGGATGTTTGGTTCTGGGGTCAGATACGCCCCCCGTGAGAGAAGTGATCCAAGACGGAGAAAACGGACTGCTCGTCGATTTCTTTTCTCCTCAGAGCATCGCAGACCGGATTGAGGAAGTGCTAGACCACCCGACTCAAATGGCAGAGATTCGCGCCAATGCTCGAAAAACGGCTCTAGAGAGATATGCTTCAGCCGATCTCCTGCCTCAACATCTGCGGTTGATCAAAGAAATGGCTCAGAGCAATAGCGTCTAAATCTCCTGCGGAATCTGTGCCTTTGCTTTGTAGGTGGCTAAATACTCCGAGAGTAGGTTCATCGCCTCAGCCTCCGAAGGCAACCTGTAGCGAATCATGTATAGAAAAGGCTTGACCCTCACCTCATTTTTGACGGCGGGTTCCCAGATGCTCAAAATCACACCCCCTTCAATGGGGGCAATATTGTATTTGAGAAGATACGGCGTATGGGTAGAATGCGTCGGCACAGGAAGCACCACTGATGTCGGAGGAGCCATCGGAGGATTAGCCGCCCGCTGCAAACAGCGCCATCACCAAAACGGATAGCAGCAGTCCGGGGCTAAGCATCAAAATCAGCGTACCGAGTTCATGAAGTTCCATCGCTTATTCTCTCTTAAGCTAAAGGGCAGTTGAGCTAGAGGGCAGTTGAGCTAGAGG
>CASBQM010000589.1 GCA_949127645.1 Synechococcales cyanobacterium PMM_0036 | reverse complement strand
TTTTTATGCTGAACACAAGCTGCCGTCAGGGCAACCAGGCTGCTAAGAAACTAGCCGAAGACAGCTCTGCGGCTCAGCAAGCTAGCTCAAACCTGACATTTGACAATATTACGTTAGAGCAAGCAGACGATGGAGGGCAGACGCTCTGGAAAGTCAAGGCAAAACAGGCGATTTACAGTCCTGACCAGAAAATTGCAAATGTGACGAGTCCGGATGGCGATATCTATCAGAATGGGAAGCCCATCTATCATGTGCAGGCTCAGAAGGGTGAGGTCTTGAAGGATGGCGATCGCATTTTTCTGCGGGGTCAGGTTGTCGCTACTGATTTAAAGAGTGGAGCCGTCTTGCGTGGAGACGAGCTAGAATGGCGACCCAAGCCCGACTTGATGACCATCCGAGGCAACTTGCGCGGCACGCATACCAAGCTCAAAATGTCTGCCGACCAGGCAAAGCTGATGAATAAGCAGCGCCGTATGGAGCTATCGGGTAAAGTCATTGCCCTGACTCAGCAGGAGCCAAAGGCGCGGATGCAGTCTGAGCATTTGATTTGGGATATGGATAAGGATCTGGTGACGAGCGATCGCCCCGTTCAAGTACAGCGAATTCAAGGCGATCGGGCGATCGACCAAGCCGAGGGGCAGCGAGCCGAAGCCAACCTCACCACAAAAATCATCAAGCTGAAGCAAAATGCCAACCTGGTCTTGTTCGACCCACCTCTACAAGTGACCGGGAATTCTCTAATTTGGGATTTGAGTAAGCAAACGCTGGTTGCCGATCAACCTGTGACAATTCTGCATCGTCAGAAGCAAATCACCGTCACCGCAAACGCTGGACAGATGGACTTAACGCCTAAGATCGGTCGCCTCAACGGCAGTGTTCACGCGGTTGATCCCCAAAACCAGTCAGAGCTATTTACCGATCGCCTAGTCTGGGATATGCCGACTCAGCGGATGAATGCGGACGGCAATATCACTTATAACCAGAACGATCCGCCTGCTACCCTGCGAGGGGCTAAGGCGCTAGGCAGACTGGACAACAATACGATGGTTGTCAGCGGCGGCACAGAGGGTGGCGATGGCAGAGTCGTCACTGAGATCGTGCCAGAAGGCTTGAACTAAATTCGGTTAAAGCACTTGATTACGGCTGGCATTGCCCAACCAGTTGATTGGGTTGCGGCTGCGATCGCCCGGTGTCACGGATGCGGGTAAAACTAAGGGCTTCCCCCAAGCAGCCTGCAAGTTTTCTAGCAAGCGATCCTGCTGATCATGAAAGTTGCCGATGTCGCCTGCGCCCAGATTGATGATGGCAAACCAGACCAAGCCGCGATCGCGGGTAGGCAGAACTCCTGCAAAAGCGCTGACCTCATTCAACGTTCCCGTTTTGACGACAGCAGATTCGGGCGTGTGGCGACCCTCTAACGTACCGCCATCTCGTCCGGCGATCGGAAATAGGTCAGCAATGTCCATCTGGTGTTTCTGCAAGTAGCTCTGGATGGTCATCAGCATAGCGACAATCGCTCTAGGAGAAATACGGTTTTCTACGCCTAGCCCCGAACCGCGATCGATCTGAATTTCAGCAATCGGTACTTGTGCTGCCTCAGAAGCCTTTTGCGCCACCACCTGCGCCCCGCCCAAGGAATTCGCCAGCATCTCAGACATGGCGTTATTGCTGTAGATGTTCATAGATTTGAGAATAGTCGCTAACGGCATCGACTGATGGCGAATGAGTGGCTTGAGGTTTGTTGCCCCCGGCACGGCTCCCAAGGCTCGGACAGCCCCCCTAATCTTCACCTGCGGACGAGGAGTGCCTATGGGCAGTTTTTCGTACTGTGCAGCGGCTTCTCCTGACCACAGATCAGCATCTAGACCCTGCTTCAGCAGATCGCCCGAAGCCGCCATTGGCTCAAAGTTCATAGCAAAATTGCCTGTAATCACTAAGTCGCCCGTGATTTGCCGAATGCCAGCCTGATTGAGAGCATTGCCAAGAGCGATCGCCTCCTCCCACACAAAAAACGGATCGCCTGTGCCTGAAACGATCAAATCGCCGTTCAGC
This sequence comes from Synechococcales cyanobacterium PMM_0036, assembly GCA_949127645.1. GTDB lineage: Bacteria > Cyanobacteriota > Cyanobacteriia > Elainellales > Elainellaceae > Drouetiella. The sequence continues at coordinate 3,970 of CASBQM010000589.1, read as the reverse complement.
ACGCCGTCCTGCAATGTGCCATTTGTGCTGACTAAAGTTTCAAACTGGTAGTCAGGTCCCCAGGTCGTCAGAGCTGCAAGCGTCGTGGCAATTTTGGTCAGGGAAGCGGCTGAAAGCGGCGTGCTGCCCTGATGCTCTGCCAACGTCTGATTGCCTATCTGAACCCAAACCGCCTGATTGCTCTCCGGAAAACCCATGGCTCTAAGGGCATCTAGATGCTGCTGAATTGCCGCCTCAGCCGCCGGATCGGGAATGGGCGTGGTAAGAGTCTGCACTAGGCTAGGATCAAGCCAAGACCAGTTCACAGTTCGCAGGGCTTCTGTCTCAGGTGTACCATTAAACAGTAGGGAGAGCAGTCCACCTAATAAATCTTGCACAAGTACCGCCTTCAGACTTATCTCAGCAAGCACGTACTGTTAGTAACGCGCCCTCAGTAGATATAGTACATATCCTGCTCACAAATGGCTAAGCCTGATCAAAATCAAGTTCTCCGGCAACTCCCGATCGCCGTTGGGGTAGTAGCGGGTTCGCTGCTAATGCTGAATCGTCTGCTGACTCCTGATCTGACTGCTTCTCAGGCGCGATCAGATGCTCTGGGCATTATTCTCAGCGCGCTGCTAATTTTGACAGGCTTATTGTGGCAACGTATCCAGCCGAAGCTTCCCGATGCGGTAGATCTAGTGGGTGAAGAAGGCTTTGAACTTGAGCCAACGTTGCCGGATGCCATCAAAACTGAGCTGGCTTGGGCATCGCATCTGCTGTTGACCAACACCGTGACGCGATCGCTAATCGTTTGGTATGACGGTCGGGTGTTGCTGCGGCGCGGTATCTTGGGTACTCATGCAGAGGGCGCTAGTTTAGAGGTCAAGCCAGGGGCGATCGTTCAGAGAGTTATGTCTACGCAAAAACCCGTTTATTTGGTCAAGCTCGATTTGTATCCGGGTCGCGTTGAGTTCGACTATCTGCCCGAAAATACTCAGGGCGTAATCTGTCAGCCGATTGGCGATCGCGGTGTCTTAATTCTGGGGGCGAATGCGCCACGGAGCTACACCCAGCAAGACGAAAATTGGGTGGCTGGAATTGCTGACAAATTGGACAATACGTTGGGATCATTGGCTTCCGTATCCTGATGCGAGTCAGAGGCGGCTGAAGTCAGTAGTAGAGTTTTACATCTGCCGATGACTTGTCTTCCGCCCGCCCTTCACCGAATTTTTGCTATGTGTCTGGTATTGCCCTTGCTTCTAGTTAGTACGGGCTGCAATGGGCTGTGGCTACCTCAGCTATCAGACCTGCCTTTGACGATGCAGATTACTCCGGTGAAGCTGGGGGTTTATGCGATCGCTGGAGAAGCACGTCTGCCTCAAGATACGCAGATTACCGTGGCGGCTATTCGGTATCTAGAAGTCGATGACGTATCAGAGGGCGCTACCCTATTTAATCCAACGCCAACCTACTCTATCTTGGCGTATCAATCTGCCAAAGTGACAAAGGGCAAATGGCAGACGCAGCTTGATCTTTGGCAGGTGGCTAAAGACGGCAAATATCGAGAAAGCTGGCAGTTAGAGCAGTCTCGCTTAGGGCTTTCTTTCCAACCTTCTGAAAAAGTGATGTTTTTGGCAACCCTAACTCCCATAGATGACCTGTCTGCGCTAGAGCAGCAGTTGGCAAGGCAGGGAATGCGGCTGACGAGTGGAACAGTGCGCAGTACGCCTGAAGGTCAGCGCTATGCCCAGATGAATCGATCTTTGGCGATCGCCTTACCCACTGGCACGACTACGCCGCCTACGTCTACAGATGAGGTTAACTTTGGCTGGGGCGATCGCTACCTGATTCCTCAAGAGCCTCAAAACCCTTACGACTTGCAGTTTCCAGGCGATCGACAAACTAACGCGCCGCCGATACCCGATGAGTTCTTACGCTAGGGTTAAGATGCGATCGCATTAGATTCGATCGCATTAGATTAAGTAGTCAGCTTTGTTGCGATCGCTTTGTCCTGAATTCCCGGACTCCTTATCTTCTGACTCTAGACTACTGGCTGTATTGCTCAAAATTGTGTCGCTCAAATCAGACTCGTCTAGATTGGTGCCCATCAGAATCGCCGCATCTAGAATAGCCCCGGTCAGGCGGGCACCCCAGAGATTAGCATCCGTCAAGTTGGCACCTGTCAAGTTGGCTTCGCTTAAGTCAGCGCCCCAGAGATCGGTTCCCGTCAATTTAGCCCCTGTTAAGTTGGCTTTGCGCAGATCAGTGCCAATTAAACTCATTTGGCTAAGGTTGGCATTTTGTAGCGAGGCTCCCGGCACAATCCAGTAGACCTGAAGCTCTGCTGGGTTCAAATCTTTTGGAAACTGAGTTCTGGCATTACAAAGCGCACCTCGCACATCTACTGCCTGCACATTGGCAAGGCGGAGGTCAGTGTCAAACAGATTCGCTGCTTGGAGGTTGGTGCGGCACAGATTAGTCTGATGCAATCTGGCTCCATTAAGATTGGCGCGATCGAGGTTGGCATCTAGCAAATCTGCGTGGCTTAGGTCGGCACGACTGAGGTTAGCTTGACTTAGATCAGCACCAAATAAGTTAGCTCCCGCCAAGTTAGCCGTACTCAAGTCAGCCCGACTCAGATCTACACCGCTTAAATCTTTGCCGCTCAGATCTACACCGCTCAATATTGCGCCAGGAGCAATACGATAGAGCCGAGACTGTGGCTCGAATGCGATCGGGAATTGTGTAGTTTCGTCAACAATTGCGCCTTCCAAATTGGTATTTTCGAGGGTGGCTTGTGACAGGTTTGCGCCTCGCAGATCAGCTCCTCTCAAGTCGGCATGGGCAAGATTTGCCGTTTCCAATGCGGCACCACGCAAGTCGGCACTCCGCAAATCGGCGCTGTTTAAGTTGGCTGCGGACAGGTCAGACCCCCATAGATCAATTTGACGGAGATCGGCTCGGTAAAGATCAGCCCGAGTCAAAATTGCGCCGCTAAAGTCTTTTTCGCCTGTTCCATAGCTCTGCACCAGTTCATTCGCATCCATACCTGTTGCCTTTTTTAGGTCGATCGCCATAATCTAAGACATCGTTTCTAAGCCATCGTTCCTAAGACACCCATTCTAAGTAAGCTTCTGGCTGTAAAGCCCACACAGCATACCTTTCCCCTACAGGGGTAATCACCACGCGATCGCCAAGCTGATAGAGCCGGGTGGCAAGCTCTAAGACTTTCTCCTGATTCTTATGGGTACGCACTAGGCTGTAATACTCGCCCTCTAGAAGAATGGCAAATAGCGTATCTTGACGGTGGGGCACCCGGATTCGATAGGTTTCATAGGGCAAGCTAATCTGCCCCGGTACACTGGCGGAGTTAATTAGCTCAAAAGGCTGATGTGAGTCAAAAGGCTGATGTGAGTTAGATATAGCGATCGGGCTTAGCTCTTGAGAGCCTGAATTCTGAGAGCCTGAATTCTGAGAGCCTGAATTTTGCAGATCTAGAGCCTGAAGCGCATCTGAACTCATCCAATCTGACTCTAGAACTGAGCTTAAAGTTTCCTGAGTTGGGGCTGATTCTTCCCAAGAAAAGCGATCGCCTGTCTTCTCTGGCTCAAAATTTAGCAGAGCAGCGGGACTCGTAAGCATCTTGTGTTCTGGCGACGCAGCGCTTTCCTGCATATTCAAAAAATCTGCGATGGCGATTTCTACATTTTCCGTGAGCAACGATGGATCAGACTGACCTTCAGCTTCTAGCTTACGAATTTGAGAATTGAGGGCATCTTTTTGTGGCTTAGAAAGCTGATTCGTAGGGCGCATCCGTCTGAGGATTTCAATGGTTGCCACGCCCGCCCCAACGCTCACCACGATCGCGCCACCCACATAGCGAATGGCGGCGTTTTTGTTTTCACGATTGAAAAAAGGCTGAGACGAGTCTTCCAAAAAGGTCGGCGGTATGAATCCGGCTACCTCAGTTTTGTTGAGAACAAAGGGA
>CASBQM010000588.1 GCA_949127645.1 Synechococcales cyanobacterium PMM_0036 | reverse complement strand
AGGTAGGGTCTGCCGTTGATTTGGAATGTTGGCGGTGCCAAGAGACCTGGTTCCATCACTTTGGCAACGACTGAATATGCGTCACTCGTTGCCGCCCCGTTCTTTACGGTTACTTGCATAGGTCCGGTCCCCACGTTGGACGGCACCAGCGCGTTTATCTGACCGGGGCTAATGTAATCGATAAAGGCGGCGCGTCCATTGACCGTGACGCTGACTCCATCTAACGCCGTTGGGGCATTGGAGCCGTTAAAATCGGCAGAACTCCATGATCGCGTCTTAGACGATAAGTTTGATCCGTAGATCTCGATCCACGTGCCCGCCGCAATGCTGGAAGAGCCTCCAAATGCGCTCGCGCTGATAACGCCCCCGGACCTGATAACGGGCCGGGATGTGGTAACGCCACTGATTGTAAACGTTGATGTAAAAAGCAATTGCCCGTTCATCTTGGCCTTTACAGTCCACGTTCCCAGCATAGTCGCGGCTTGGTCGCCGGCAATCTTCAGCGGAACATCCGTGAAGCACTTCGCACCCGCAGATGTGGCCGCGTCCCAAGGACCACTCGCCGGACCAAATAATTGCCCGGAGGGTGTATAGTACTCACTTGAAGCGACATCGCCAACCTGAACACCCGTAACGTAAAACCAGAGGAGAGCTTGAGGATCGGTAGACAGAAAGGCCGTCGCGGCGACCGGCGGCGTGTTGATATCGCATGTCGATGGCTTGTTTCGAGTCATCATGTACGATTTCACTTGGGGTGTGCTGGCTACATGACCGGGTGCAATCGTAAATGCCGTCGTAAACAGCGCCAAGCCGTTCAGTTTGACCTTAACCGTCCACGTACCAGTCAGCGTTGCCGGCTGATAACCGGAAATCTTAAGCGGAACGTCGGTGTAGCATTTATTACCGGCCGTCGTTGCGGCGTCCCATGGACCACTCGCGGCAGCATATAGTTGCCCCGAGGGCGTGTAGTATTCGCTTGCGGCGATATCACCAACCCTAATGCCGGCCACGGAAAACCAAAGGATCGCCTGTGTGTCGGTCGCCAAGAAAGTGGTGGCGGGGACCGGCGGTTTGGTAGTGTCGCATGTTGAGGGCTTGTTTGCCGTCATCATGTACGAGAGCAATTCGGCATTGCGAGCCGTAGTGGATAGGACTACCGCGTTGCCGTTGTGACTCTGTTCGTCGGTGACTTTTGGATCCGTTTCGATGGTGGCGTCAATGCTTCGGACACCGACCTGCGACGAATGAGATGTGAAGGATTGTTTGTCACGACCGAGGTCCTCAAGGGCAGCTGCCCGGAGCGGCGGATTCGTGGCGTATGTTGCTAAAACGAAAATTGGGCAAAGCGCCCGGCGGATAATGTTGAGATTCATTGTAGTTGCGACCTCCAGCTTTTCTATCGCTTCACCGGAGTAGTGAGATCGCGAGAAAAACGTTACGCACTTGGAAAGCAATCGACGAGTCCCAGTCCCGCCGATTCGCAGCGAGCAGCGTTTATAACGGGGATGGAAGTGTTCGTTCGGCACGCTTTTAGTGTGTTCATGCGGGATCGAGACGGGACCTCGAGGATTGAGGTCTCGTACACTCACAAGGCATGCGCGTGTGCCACCGAGCATTGTATTCGGGAGTAACTTCAGAACTTCTCAGATGCTGGTTATGCAAGAAAGGGACTGATTTATAGGTCGGCGATTATATTTACTGGCACCACGCGTTGCCCGGTACATCGGCTACTAACAATGTACGATCTGCACATGACTACGGTCTTACGGTCGTGTGTGGGCATGTACTGGACGGAAGCTCGACGGATCGGTACGCCGGCTTCCGTATCGACCAAGGCTACCAGTCTGCTGGATCCGTCTCTCGGCGCAAATTGCCGACGTTTATCGTACCCAGCGCTCTTATCAGTTCGGCTTCGGCCTGATGCGCGGACAAGATCTCTTCCCATTCGAAGTGCAGACTGTCGCCCCGTTCCAGTGCTTCCCTGACCTTTCTGCTACCGCGCTTCATGGCGTGTGCCAATAGTCGCCTGTGAACGTCAACGAGCGAACGCCCTATGTAGAACGGATCGTTGCCCCTGTAAATGATGTATACGCCGGGTCGCTTCGGAACATGTCCAATGCGAGCCCCTTCTAGCCGTTGTTTGGATCGGAACATAGTTCGCCTCCTAGCGTGTGCTCATGCGGTTAGTGACGGATGTTCCGGTGTGAGATGGTTGCGAAGTGCCATGCTGCTTATGTGATGTAGCAAGCGCACCTCTCTAGTGGGCACGTGTGCTGAGCTATATGTCGTCATCCATTAAGTATTGGCGCAGAGCTTCGAACATAACGGCGAAGCGCCCAAATCCGTCATAACCGTTATGGCAGCTGACGTTGCCATGACTGAGCGCACCTATGAGGCGGCCGTCGGAGTTGAGCAGTGGCGAACCTGATGATCCAGGCTCCGTAAGGCCGAGGTTATAGATGATGTGGTAGTACGTACTCGCCGGTGCGACGCCTACGGGCTTACCGTCTTCGTCGTTCACTGTTACATCCCAATCGTCGGTGCGATTGCCCGCTGAGAAACGCTTCCACGTGGCCAGTGGATGATGAATGACGGCGGCGTAACCACCGATGGACAAGTCTTCCGTGGTCCACCCGGAAAAGACGGCGTTATCGGGCGTATCATCACCGAGCAGCAATAGTGTGAAATCGCCTTGCTCAATCGGACGGGTTACCAGAAGCCTGGCACCGTATTGCTGCTGGGTTGCCATGATATCCGGTTCCGGTCCATTGCAGAACGTCGTTTCAAAATTCCATAGCACCACTGAAGCGTGAGCCGCCTGCTCGTCGCTGACACAATGGTTTGCCGTGAGAAAATAGGGACGAAATGAGACCTTTTTGTTATTCAATAGGGTGCCCGTGCACGCGATGATGTAGTCGCCCTCCTCGGTTAGGTACAAGCCCACCGCGCGAGCCATTGTTCGCCAGAGGTCGGAAGCGCAGTTCACATCTACTTCGCAAGAGTGCACATCGGAAAACGAAGCAGTTGCGCCGTGCGGCGAGTCGTTGACTCCATCCAGGTCAGAAGAGCGATTTGTTTGGGCCTGGACTGCCGTTGAAGAGCTGATGGGACCAAACACGTGTGCCACTTGGTCGATAGTGAACGGAACCGACATGTTGTGCGGTCCGCTTCCTCCGGCTTCGAATTCCACAACGACGGTATCACCCAAGAGCACGCCGCTCCAGAATTCGCCCGTTTGGAATAGACCACTCCCGTTAAAGGGCCCGAGCGGGTGATCCACTTGCCCCGGCGTGTGGACCCAGACCCGGCCGTTACCCACATCGAACGCAATAAAGTGCAGACGCATTGCGATCGCACCGGGGGACCGCACGGCGAGTCTCCATACGCTCAGGCCCTCCGGTAAAGTCTCCCATGATCCATGCGAGGACAGATCGGAAGGCATCGTGCGCTTATGACCAATGACCCGGTTACCCCGTGCCGTGGTTGTAATATCGCGGTCACCCCGGCCCATCACGGGCAAGGCGACCAGTGGTGCCTCATTTAGCAACCGGGTGAACGCGGGTCGTTTTGCAGTCGTGGCCTTTGAGGTCACGCGCATGT
>CASBQM010000587.1 GCA_949127645.1 Synechococcales cyanobacterium PMM_0036 | reverse complement strand
GCTCCCTACGGCAAAACCTTTAAGCTAGAGCTTCAGGGAGCGCGCGATCGCTTCAGCAAAGCCGAGGATGCCCGTAGCCAGATGCAGCCGTTTGTGGGAGAGTTTAGCACCCGCGATCGCGCCTTGATTTATCTGGGCGTGGAGGGCAGCGAGGCAGGGCGGCTGATTCTGCAAGACCTGACCTCGCAGCAGCAGCAAGTTTTAACGCCCGAAAATTTAGTGGTGATGGATTTTAAGCCCTACCCAGAGGGCGATCGCATTTTGTTTTCAGCGATCGAGCGTACGGCTGAGACGGGTCTGCTCGACCAACAGCTCTATACGGTAGCGACAGGTATCCAAATTCAGGCAACCGCCAGTACGCCAGGTGGCAGCTTATCCAATATCCCTCAGCGCCCCCCTCAACCTGCAAAAACAGTAGAACTCCTCTTAGATAACAAAGAATTTCAAAACCTTAAGTTTGATCTGTCGCCGGATGGGCAGAGCATTATCGTACAGCGTGTCAATCGGCAAGATCCTGGACAGTTTGGCATCTGGCTTTTGCAGCCCGGAGCGCCCCCCAAGCCGGTGAAGACAGAACCGGGCGGCGATTTTATGATCACGCCAGACAGCAAAGCCTTAGCGATGTCGCAGGGGCAGGGAATGGCGATTTTACCCCTAGCCCAGACGGCTGAAGCGCTAGACTTTTTGCCCAAATTTGGCGTAGTGCTAACCTTTGCTAGTGATGGCTCAGCCGCCGCCATGGTGAAATTCAACACCGATCCGGCAAATCCAACGCGATCGCTTTTCCTAGTCAACAATCAGGGCACCGACAAAGAGCTGCTAAAGACTGACGGGGCGATCCTCAGCGCCCAATTTGATCCTGCCAAGAAAAATCTTTATTGCCTAATTACTCGCCGTATTCCTGGCGATGTCTATCAAGAGCAACCCTACCTGACGGCAATCTATCTCCCGACGACCGAAGCCAGCGACCCTGAAGTGATTGACCTGTTGAAGCTGCCCATTCAGCGCGATGTCCAGATGAGCCTCTCTCCAGACGGGCTGGGCATTTTGTTTGATCAAGCCACTGATGCCGCCAGCTCTAAACAAGCAGGAGCCGTGCGAGGTAGCGAAGGAAAGGCGATCGCTACCAGCAAGCTCTGGTTTGTCCCGGTCTTACAGGACGAAAAGGGCAGACCGCTTTCATCTGAGCCCCAAGAGGTAGGGCTGATGGGTTTACGACCTCGATGGCTACCGTAGGCTAATTCTTTTTCAAAGTGCGTTTTTAAAGTGCGTCTTCAAAGTGCGTTTGGCTTCAATGCTCGGTATGATGTCAAAATAAACTTTGTTAATATTTCGACTATTCCGTTGAGAACGCCGTTCATGAAAAGATTTCGCCGCTTTTTGATTCTGCCGATTTTAGCGATCGTCACTGCCTCAATCTTGATTGCTTGCGCTGGAGGCGGCACTCCGACCGCCAAAACGCCTATCAAAGTTGGCTCCAAGGACTTTACCGAGCAATTCATTCTGGGTGAAATGTATTCGCTGGTGCTAGAGAAGGCAGGGTTTAAAGTAGAGCGTAAACTCAACCTAGGCGGAACTCCAGTGGCACAGGCAGCGCTCAAAAGCGGCGAGATTGATCTCTACCCTGAGTACACGGGCACAGGGCTGTTAACCGTGCTGAAGCTTCCCGTAAGCAGTGATTCCAAGCAGGTTTTTGAGACCGTGACGAGCGAATACAAGAAGCAGTTCAACTTGACCTGGCTTGATCCAGCTCCCATGAACAACACTCAGGCTTTGGCAATGACGACGGCAGGAGCCAAAAAGTACGGCATCACAACTATTTCAGAGATGGCGGCAAAAGCAGACCAACTCACCATGATTGGTGCGCCAGAATTTGAGGTGCGAGAAGACGGCTTGCCCGGAATCAAAAAGAAATATGGCAACTTTAAGCTCAAGGCTTACAAAGCAGTAGATTCCGGCTTGCGCTACAAAGGATTGACGGACAATGAAGCAGATGTTGCCGTCGCCTACGCAACCGATGGTGAGATTAATGCCTTCAAGCTCGTGATTTTAGAAGACGACAAAAAGCTGTTTCCGCCCTATCAGGTTGCGCCTGTTGTTCGGCAGCAGATTCTAGACGCAAACCCAGATCTGGCAAAAGCGCTGAACGCTCTAGCGCCCAAACTGACCAACGAGACTATGCAGCAGCTTAACTATGAAGTTAGCGGCAAGCAGCGAGAACCTGCGGACGTTGCTAAAGAGTTTTTGACCAAAGCCGGAATGATCTAGTCCATTCTTCTACCCCCATCCTTACGTGAGCGCCATCTTTTTTGACCAAGTTTCTCTCCAGTTTCCCAATGCGGCTCGTCCTGCGGTAGACCAGTGTAGCTGTGCGATCGACACAGGCAGCTTGGTTGTGATTTTGGGACCTTCGGGCTGCGGCAAAACGACGCTGCTGAAGATGGTGAATCGGCTCTATGAACCCACATCTGGCAAAATTCATCTAAACGGGCAAGATATCCGTCAGGTAAAAGTGACCCAGCTCCGGCAGCAAATCGGCTATGTGATTCAGCAGTCGGGTTTGTTTCCCCACATGACGGTGGCGCAAAATGTGGCGGTTGTGCCTAAGCTACTGAACTGGTCGCGTGCCAGAATTCAGGAGCGAATTGATGAACTGCTGACGTTGGTGCAGTTGCCGCCCCAGGAATACCGCAACCGCTACCCGACACAGCTATCAGGCGGGCAACAGCAGCGCGTGGGTCTGGCGCGGGCGCTGGCAGGCGATCCGGCTGTAATGCTGATGGATGAGCCGTTTGGGGCGATCGATGCCATTACCCGCGCCACTTTACAGAATGAGGTATTGCGGCTTCAGCGTCAGCTCCAAAAAACTATTTTATTCGTCTCCCATGATGTAGAGGAAGCTTTGAGGTTAGGCGATCGCCTCCTGATCATGGAAAAAGGGCGCATTGTCCAATACGATACGCCTTTCAACGTGTTGACTCGACCCGCCAATGAATTCGTCTATCACCTGATGGGCGCAGATGATAGAGTGCGGCAATTGGGGCTGCTGCGAGTTGAGACCGCCATGCAGCGATCGCCAGAGGTTCACCTAAATGGGGAACCCACTGTTGAGCAACAGGATAGCTTGCGTAATGCCCTATCGCTGATTTTAAAAACGGGCGCTAAAAAGCTGACGGTCTTGGATCAGGGTTCGCCCGTTGGTATCCTGACTTTAGAACATATCCGAGATTCGGCAACCCCTCATTCATCCCTTAATTAACGCGATCGACTTACCCTCATCTCAAAATGAGCGGATCGGGAACTGGCAACGATCGCTGATCTAGAAGAGAAAACTTGTGATGGGCTGCATCAAAGGCAAATACACTGCCAGTTTCAATCTCATACATCCAGGCATGGATATTGAGCGTACCTGCATGGAGGCGAGACCGTACGACAGGATGCGTTTCCAGATTTTCAATTTGCGAGAGGACATTTTGCTCGATCGCAATCCTTAATAAACGCTCTGGCGTTTCATCAGGATAATTATCGATTACCAGACGGCGCGTAGCTTCGGCATGAGTCCGCAGCCAGGTATATACCATGGGCATTGTCTCTGCAAGGCTTCCAACCTGTAGCAGTCCGCGCATTGCGCCACAGTGCGAATGTCCGCAAACAATGATTTCTTTAACTCCCAAAGCTTGAACTGCATACTCAATAGCGGCGGCTTCTGTAATGCTGGAAGAACCATAGGTAGAAACAATATTCCCCACATTACGAATCACAAACAATCGACCGGGGGGGGATTGCGTAATCAAGAACGGATCTATCCTAGAATCTGAACAAGTGATGAACAAAACGTCTGGAGACTGACTTTGTGAGAGTTGTTCAAACAGCTCTTGATGAGACGCAAAATAGTTTTCATGAAACTGATTCACGCCCTGAATAATGCGAGTTAACGGCATATGGAAATTACCTAAGACGTAAGTGGGTCATGAGATTCTGGATTATGGCTATGCTGAGGCTAACGCCTACACAGCTTGATCCACTTCACAGATAGGCAAATTCATAGATGCTAAATGGTAGGTATTGCCAAGCATTCCCCTTTTTCTGTAGATACACTCCAGCGATCGCCTTTTCCTAGCACGCTGTGAAAAAATCAATGCCTCTTCATCAGGCAAACATCTAAGGCAAAATCCAGGCAAAAATCTAAGGCAAAAAGCGATCGAGTGCCGCCTTCAGCTCCTCAATTTCTGCCTCAATGTTGCCTTCTTTTGCTGCTCGCGCCACGCATTCGGTGAGATGTTCATCCAATATGATGCGAGAGACGCGATCGATTGCCCCCTTCACAGCCGCTATTTGCACTAGGACATCCGGACAGGGACGGCTTTCCTGCACCATGGTTTTAATGCCGCGAATATGTCCCTCAATCCGCGATAGACGATTGACAATCCGCCGTAGGGACTCGTCGCTATGGACGTGAACATGAGTTATCTCACTCTCATGGCTATGATCCCCAGAGCCGTGATCCCCAGAGCCGTGATCCCCAGGCTCATCTTTACGAGACGCATCAAACGACTGCTCGGACAATTCAGAAGTTGCCATTCAAGATAAGTGCCAGGGCGTAAAAAATCAGCAACAGACAACATCCTGGACGGTTGCTATGCCCTCAATTCTAGCCTCTGCTTCTCAATGAAGAATCTGCGACAAGAACTTCTTTGTCCGATCTTCTTTAGGATTGCTAAAGAACTCATCTGGAGTACCTTCTTCTACCAGGAGACCATCCGCCATTAGCACCACGCGATCAGCGACTTCACGGGCAAAACCTACCTCATGGGTAACACAAACCATTGTCATGCCAGAACTCGCCAGGGTACGCATGACATCCAGCACCTCCCGCACCATCTCAGGATCGAGAGCCGAAGTCGGTTCATCAAACAGCATAATTTTGGGCTGCATCGCCAGGGCACGAGCGATCGCCACCCGCTGCTGCTGCCCCCCCGACAACTGACCCGGAAATTTCTGCGCCTGACTGAGAATACCCACCCGTTCTAGAAGCTGCATGGCAACTTCTTCAGCCTTTGCCTTGGGCCAGCGCCGTACCCAAATGGGGGAGAGCGTCACGTTTTGCAGCACTGTCAGATGGGGAAATAGGTTGAACTGTTGGAACACCATGCCGACTTCTCGCCGGATGGCATCAATATTTTTCAAGTCATGGGAAATCTTGATACCGTCTACCGTAATGCTGCCCTTTTGATAGCTTTCTAGAGCATTGAAGGTGCGGATAAATGTCGATTTGCCGGAGCCGGAAGGGCCCATGACCACCACGACTTCGCCTTTGGTGACAGTCATGCTCACTCCTCGCAAAACGTGGAAGTTATTGTCGTACCACTTCTCTACATTCTCAGCCACGATCATTGGTTCTGTGCCCGTGGAGCTAGTCATCAGTTCGGTTTGAGGTTGGGTCATGGGGTGTCTCCTGAATCAGTCTTTTATTCGAGCTTGCAAGAGTTTGCAAGAGTTTGAGTTGAGATTTTCAGTAGCTTACTAGTTGTGCCAAACTCATGCGGTATAAGAATTGGCGATATGAGGGTGACGATGTAAAAGTGGCGATCGCCCATCCATCAATACGTCGTATTAAGCTGTTTTTCTAGGCGACGGCTGCCCAACGACATGGCATAACACAGCACCCAATAAATCACCCCAATAAACAGATATACCTCAGCATAGCGCCCAATAAACGATGGGTTAGCCAAAACCGATCGGCTAATGCCCAGCATCTCAAATGAACCCAAAAGTCCTACTAGGGTCGTGTCCTGTACCAGGCTGATAAACTGACCAACGATTGTCGGAATTGAAACCTTCAACGCCTGGGGTAAAACAATCAAAATCGTTGCCAGGAAAGTGTTGAGACCTAGCGCATTAGCCGCCTCAGCCTGTCCTCGCGGCACGGATTGCAGCCCTCCCCGCACGTTTTCCGCCAGGTATGCTGCGCTGAAGAGCGTCAAGCTAATAATTGCCAAAAGCAACTGGTTGAGTCGAATGCCTCCGGGTAAAAATAGCGGCACCATGTAAGCTCCTACAAACAGCAGCGTGATCAGCGGCACGCCACGTATCACCTCAATAAAAGCGATCGCCACCCATCGCAGAATGGGCAGTTTGCTTTGCCTTCCCAATGCCAGCAAAATTCCTAGCGGGAAGCAGAGCAGAATGCTAGAGACCGACATAAACATCGTCAGCATCAAGCCGCCCCAGTCGTTGGTTTGCACCCATGGCAGACCAATGCCTCCCGCAATCAGCCACCACACTACCAGGAGAGATAATAACCAGGCTGGAGATAGCCATTGCCCAAACTGTGGCATTCGTCGCCCCACTATTCGACCGATCCAGGCACTCGCCAACACCAGCCCTAAGAAAGCCAAAAGCAGGATTCTGTAGAGAACGGGCGTAGGCAGAAGAACGGCGATCGCAGCCGCCACCCCAAACCCAATCAAAATGTTGCGGTCAAACAGCTTAGGCATATTGCGCGACAGAATGCCCCAAGACAGCCCTGAGAGCGTTGCCAGTATCGCCACAATTGCCCAGATGCGCCAATATTGGGCAACCGGATAGCGCCCGACAAAGAATAGCGGCAAGTTAGCTGGAATCACCGCCCATTTAGCCGTTGTGGTTGCCCAAGTCAGGAATCCCGTGAGGGTTCTCACCAGCAGCAGTCCTAAGACAACAGTGAGCAGCGTGCTAAACCAACTGCTAAACAGGTTTTTGCGGAACCAAGCGATCGCGCCAACCTGATCGGCAGGAGGGCGAGAGGAGGAGAGGGTAGGAGGAGCGGTAGTCATGAGATGAAGAGGTGAAGGGTAGGGAGGCAGGGGGCTAAGTAGCGAGCATCTATCGCTCTGTGAACTGCACGGTCTTGTTCAGCAGATTCATAATGACGGAAATGACCAGACTGATAGTCAGATAAATTGCCATAATCAGCAGAATTACCTCAACGGCTCGACCTGTCTGGTTCAAGCTCGTCTGAGAAGTGGCAAAAATATC
>CASBQM010000586.1 GCA_949127645.1 Synechococcales cyanobacterium PMM_0036 | reverse complement strand
CAATCGATCGGCTAAATCCCGGTGACGGGACTGAAACTACAACCTTCAATTGTCTGCTTCCGCCGCCTTTCTTGTGCTTTGGTTTTCCACTCGCGGCGCTGCTCTTCTGACCATTCCTGGCTGTTGTCAGCTTTAAATGTTGCCCAACCCTTACCTTTGTCGGGCTTAATGCATTTCATCCCATTCTGGACTTCGCCCAATTTCGCATCGGCAAAGCTCATACAGAGGTGAATCTCTTCATATCTACGGCATTTGCCGCTCTCGTCGCCGCAAGACTTCGCAAGCACCGTGGCGTTTGTTGGTAGGGGTGAACTTGCTCATGCTACACCCCCTTTGTTGCCATGCTGGGAATGATCTGCTGGCTCAACAGGGTTAATGCCTGACCAAATTTCTAGCTTTTCAACAGTGTGTGATGCAGGTTGCTTGGTCGTCGACTTTTCTGAACTGAGCGATGGTAGCTTGCTGAAGCCACCGCATGAGGGTATTTGATGCACTGGATTCCTCCTGTAGGTGTGGAGGAATTCAAGCAAACCGCCTAAATTCTTAAGAAAATGCTAAGAAAGTTATAAATAGTTTTATCAGTAATTGGACGCTGATAAGCCTCTAAGCCTTGTGGGTCAATGCTTACAGCAACTTTACTGTGCAAAACCCACATTTTGAAATAGCATGGACTAAGTATAGGTATTGAGTTACAGGTTCCCACCCATATCAATCCGGCTTGTCTGGATTCCTTGAAAGCTCTCTTGTCCCACCGGGACAGAGAGTTTTCGCTATTTTATCTGTTGGTATCTGGTTAACCAAGCCTGAACAAAGCTTAGTATCTCTTCCTGTTGAATTACAAACGTAGTCCCTTTCCTTCTAAGAGCTAGAATTTTGACATTTCCTACCTCAGAGTAAAGGCTGGGATTATGATTTTCAATAGCTCTAGTAGGATGCCATAGAACCAAGATTTTTGCAGATGGGGTTTTTTGGGCCTCTCGAGAAGACATCCCAAACAGTGCCCTATTTTTGTCTAACCACTTCTCATACCCAGCTAATTCGAGCAGTGGGCAAGGGTTCCAAGTTGTTAGACCTGCTTTGTCCTTTTTCCGAACTTGTAAAATTTCTCTTGCTTCGTTGTAAACAACCTCCCTATCTCCCTTTGACCGAATTGAGATGAATAAGTGAGTTTGTTTCGGAAACCTCACAAACAAATCAATTGGATTATCTTGGCTGATGCCTTGAGATCGATCTACCCCTTGGAAGGGAAAAACTTGTACTTCCTGATCCGCAAAGTGTTGCAGCAATAGTGCTGTAGTTTTCTCTAGACGCACAGATTTCTCCCCTCGGATTAAGGGAGGATAAACTCCTAGAAGCAAGAGAAGTGCTGCTGGATTAATAAACGTGCCAACTACTGCCGCTGCTGTACCAGCCATTAAAGCCTCACCAGAAACAAGTTCGATTTCCTTTCTCAGTTGCTTTAGGGCTTCCTCGTTATGAATTGGAAGTGTGAAGTCAGTCTGGTTCTGCTGTATCACTGTACTCATCGATCGCCACTCCCTATCGTTCCCTTTTTGCCTCTCTGACTCCCTGATGCAAAAATCTGATTAGCTGTCAAATTTAAGCCTTCAAAAGTGTGAGGCACAATTTGGTTATTCTCTCGAAACCGCTTTACTTGGTACCTTATTGATTTCATCTGGTCAAACGGCACAACTGTGACATTTGGCAGTCGGGAGCTTTCCTCATTTGTACACTGTTCAGTTTCTCTTAATGCAATCCAGTCATAGCCTAATTGCTCAATTTGAGCTTTAAATTTACGCTCAAGGAAGCCGGCAATTAGAATATGTGCCCAGGTGGGGGGTGTCGTTGTAATGAGTTCCTCCCGCACTAGTTCATACCTCTCATCAGTCTAAGCGCAAAGGTCGATATACTCTTCAAAACTTAACCTTGATCTAACTGCTGCCTGTGTCATGGCTTTCACCTTGTGTGCGTAGCACCATCGCCCTAATTTCCTGCTGTCAAAATTTGATTAGCGGTCAGGATTAACTCCGTAAACGTGGGGGAAAGAAGGCGATCGTCTCCCCGAAAGACCTCCAGGTCATACAGCCCATTTTGCAAAGTGCAAACCGTGACTTTTTCCTCAATCGGATCGACTATCCAGTACTCACCGATATCGAGTACGCAATATTCCGCAAGCTTTGCCCGGTAGTCTTCTAATGCGGTACTAGGACTGATGATTTCCATCACTAAAATGGGCAGTGGCTCATTTAGAGCGATCACGGCTTCTCGGTTCTGAAGCTGCTCCCACTGTTGTAGGGTGACGACAACAATATCAGGAATGCGCCCTGTGTCCCATCGTGAGCCTCTAGGAGATTGCACCCCAATGGAAAACCGCTCTGCCGTCCATTCCAGACCTAAGCGTTTAATCTCGGTATCCACAGCTTTTTCCAAGAATTTTGTGATTCTGCCGTGCCGTCCTGTGCCCAAGCTCATGGGTTTTAGCTCTCCATCCACCAGTTCATAGCGAGTGTCGGAACCGTTATTGTGGGTTGCCCACTCGTTGAATGTGAATCGTTGCTGTACTGCCGTCTGTGTCATAGCGTTCACCTTGTGTGTGCGTAGCACAATCGCCCCTGCATGCTGTTTTCTACTCAGTTTTCCCGGCTGTTAAGACTTGGTGAGCGGTTAAATTCAATTGCTTGAATTGATCTGATCGAATGCGATCGCCCTCTCGAAACTCTGCTGCATTGTAAGCGCCACCAGACAAAGACAATACCAATACCACAGCCCGCATCGGGTCGATTAGCCAATATTCAGGAATGCCCCGTCTTGCATACTCTTTGCGTTTATCAATGTAGTCACGATCGTAGTTTGGCTCACCCGGTTCCCCTGGTGAAACCACTTCAACCACCAGCGCTGGGGCGGGCATGTCAAGCCGGATGAGCGATCGGGATTGTGATTGAGCCAGCAGTGCTGCTAGACCTTCCTCAGTCAAAACCAGGAGATCGGGGTAGCGCGACGTGACTTCAGCGCTTGAAACCGCAATCTCAGTGCCCCGATGTAGCAGGTAGTAGGGACAGAGTGGCAGCAGCATCGCAAACAGAAAGCTTGCAATCACCACATTCTCAGGACGTTCAGCACCCATTTCGACGATCACTCCATTGACCAACTCATAGTTGCCCTCTGGCAGTCCAGAAGGGTCTAGCGCTGCGTATTCTTCAAACGTTCTAAATCGTGATTTTGCTTGGGTCATGGCGATCTACACTCTTTATCTACACTCTATTAAGGCGATCGTAAGCGCGAAAAATCGCTTCTTCTTCTTGCATCACTATCTTCCTAGCGTAAAAATTTGGTTAGCCGTGAGATTTAAGCCCTGGAGAATGGAAGATTCAATCGGGTCATTTTCTCGAAATTGTTGGGGCTGATATTCTCCATCCACTAATTGATAGATAGTGATCGTAGGCTGCTTTGGCTTGCCAATGTAGCGGATTCCGCCCAACCCTGCAAAGTCTACAATCCAGTATTCAGCGATCCCTAAAGCTTCATATTCATTAAATTTATCCTCGTAGTCATCTTTCCAGTTTGTACTAACCCCTTCGATGACCAGTGGCGGTGGAACATACGCTGCGGCAGAACTGGAGCTTTGGCGCATCCGCTCCCATTCCTCTTTTGCAAACACAACGATGTCAGTCCTTCGACTTTCTTCTCTGCCCGTTTCAGGATTGCGACCTGTCATGACTTGTTTTTGTCGTTTAGCGACGTAGGGCAGGTTCAATTTCTTACAGTGGTTAGAGAGCTGCTCACAAAGTTCGTCTGCGACATCTTCATGCTTGGCATTGGGATCGACAATTGGCATGGGAAACCCGTCACGGAGTTCAAAATCTCTGCCTGAGCCATCGTCCCAAGCCAGAAATTCTTCAAATGTCAGCGGTTTTTCAATTACGGGTGCATACATGGCGATCGCTCCTATGCTGTACATTAATGATGGCTCAAATCCCTCAACTGAGCGCCTTTTCGATCGCCGCACCCAATCGAGCCAAGGCTTTTTCCTTGGTAAAGTCTGCTGCTGCTCTTGCTGATTCAGCTAGGATGGTGTCGGTATTGGGCGTGAGTTTCAATGCTCCGCCCAGGTAGCCTAGAGCCTTACAGTAATAGTCAGAGAGATGGGTTGATGCCAGTCGCTTTACGGTTTGGTGATCACCGCTCTGAAAGGCTGCTAGGGCTTTGCTGTGGAGTTCGGAGTCAGGGTTTCCTAGTGTTTCAAGGATGGCGCTGACGGCTTGATTGACTTTTTCGAGGGTTAATTCTGTCTGTACTGCTGCTGTCATTGTTTTTTCCTTAATTATTTCCAAGTTTCAAAGTTTTCAGCCTCGACTTGAGAAGCATAGAGTTTATCCCAGTTGCGATCGAGATGCTCTTTTACAATTCGAGACACAAAGCCGATCGCGTTGTCTCGGTCGTAGTGAATTCCAACTCTTAGCAACGCTAGATTTTGCTTTCCCAACGAAAGATAATTCAGTGCTTTTCGTTCTACAGAAGGAGATAAGGCAATATCTCGTAGTGGGCTGGGGGGAATACTTTTAAGTTCTTGTTGATAGGGGGGAAGTGCTTCAATTCCTTGATATACAACTGTTTCTCCCCATTTCTGAAACGAAATTTCTCTAGATTCAGCATCTTTTCGCGCTAAATCTAGGTAGTAGTCTCGATTGCGTCCTAGCCACCCCCTTACGTATTGGGTAATCAAGGTTTTCTCTGAGTCACCTGAACATTCCCTGAAAGCGTCAATTCTTTCAGAGTCTTGGGGAGACACGTAGTAGTAGGAGATTATGAACCTTTCAGCCACTATTTCTAGCGTTTCTATATTTTCGTCCATTGTCTCATCTAAACCTGAAAACCAATTCAATAAAATAATATTACCTTCTATAAAATTGTGTTATTTTTATTCGTAAGCGAACGGAAGATAAGTTCGCAACGAACGCCCCGAATGCCTTGCGGCTCTCCCTAACATTTGACACAGGAGAATATGAAAAATGGCTAAGATGTTTGACTTGGCTGACTCTGCCACTGCTGAAGCTTTAGAGAAAACTGACCCTGCGTCTCTTCCAAATCGTTCCTACGACCACTCGCCCTCACCTGCCCCGAATGACGCAGCGAACGAAAACCTGGGCGGGTGCGAATCAGACCAGCCCGACTTGACTGATATAGATGATTTACTGGCGATCGACATTTGGCAGTCTGCTGAACCTCAATACTGTCGGGCAATCTGTACTCATTACGGTGTGAAGTCTCGCACCGTGCAGAAGTGGTTCACCAAAATTGTTGAGGCTTGTCCCTGGTTTGCTGAATCAGAATTGCGATTGAGTGACGATCGCTACACTCCTCTGTGTATAGAACTCATGGGCGACTATCGCTCCTCTGGTCTGATTGCTCGCAAGTGGGGACTGCAAATGGCTGAACGCTTTGCCGATCGGATTGCTGCCAGCCGTATCCCAAAATTGGAGCCACCTACTCTTTATCCTGAAGTCTTGCCGCGAGAGAGTCAGCAGGTGATTAATAGCGATCGCCCTAACAGAGCGACTCTGCATATCGGCTCCAGCCTTGCTTTACCTGCTATCCCTGCCATCATTTCTGCCAGTGACGACACTGCTTACCTAACTCAGATGCAGCAACGACTGCAAGAGTTTGAGCAGTTACAGCAAGAGGCGATCGCCCAAATGCAATCCCAGCATGAACAGGCTCAAGCCCTCAATGCCCAATATCAAGAAGCCACCAGTCTCAGCGATCAGCTTCTCCTACAAGAGTTTCAGCTCAAAGGCGTTCAGCTCGGCTATACCGCCCTGCAACTGAAGCAGCAAGCCTTCAAAGCCACCGTTCAAGCGGCCGAAGCGGGAACCCTATCCACGCCGAGAAAGCTGCAAACCGCAAACAGTCACTCCGCCTAACGTTTCTAGGGATTGGCTTACTGCTGGTCAGCCTGTGGCTATGTTTGCCCCATTTTCCCAAACATCTCTCGATTCCGCAGACCCATGAAAAGCCTGAGCAGCCCTAAATTGCTATCTGCAAACTTTGACCTGACCCACGATCTCTTGCAAGTCCAGCAAGCAGTTCTAGACTGCAAATTCGCAGTAATGGCGCTTCAGATTGCAGGGGAAGAATCTCAGTTAGCCACCATTCACTACCAGCAAGTACAGGTCGATCGCGCCCTCAATACTCGCTCCTGTAGCAGCACTCCTGCCCTATATAAAAGCCCCTGATCTAGCCACCAAAGCTAAAGCAGGGGATACCTTCAAAATCATTCTCACATCATGCCATACCTTCCCTCGATTGCCCCGCTCAGAGTACAGCTCTCAGATTCGCAAATCCGGCTTGCCCTATACGCCCTAGATTCAGCCTTAGAGCCAAGCAGCGTATTCCTGAATATCGACACTTCTGATTTATCTGAAGACATTGAGTACCTCAACTCTCTCGCACCGCCAGCCCGATATCAGTTTGCTCTCTGTTTACTTCAGCAGCATTCCCACAAGTCTTAAAAGCTATCTTTCCCTCTCACATTTAGGAGATTCCCCATGCCACCTCGTAAAGCTGCCGTCAAACCAGAACCCCTCAATGCCGAAGCCGAACCTAATTGCCCTCCAGCAGATTCGCTCCAGCCCGAACCCTTCACCCCTGAATCGGCTCAGCTCATCAGTGACTATGCAGAACCGATCGCCATTGCCATGCTTCAAGCCCAGCTACCTACCGCCATTCGGACACATATCCAGAGAATTCTGATGAGCGAT
>CASBQM010000585.1 GCA_949127645.1 Synechococcales cyanobacterium PMM_0036 | reverse complement strand
CTTCTAGAGAGGCGGGTGCAGAGACTTGCGGAGATCCGGTCAGATTAGACAGATCAAAATCAGCCTGGGCAGATGGGATGCTACCCGTCCAGGCTAAGAAAGTTATGAATGAGGCGAGTAGGAAGCTAATCATGAGTTAGATCATGACAGGTTTTTCGTTTCCGATCAACCTGCTTTCAAGCAACTTTCCTGCTTTCGAGTCACAAGCCAAGTTTCAAGCCCCTAAACCATCAGAGCCGAATCGGTCTGAGCAGCATTTGCAGTTCCAGAATAGACCCAGCCGCGCTGCATATCGAGGGTTACAATTGCGCCATCGCGTACAATTTCCGTCGCGTGCTTGACGCCGACAATCACGGGTACGCCCAGCCTCAGCCCGATGACGGCTGCATGGCTAGTAAGGCTGTCTTCTTCCGTCACCACCCCTGACGCTTTTTTGATCGCCTCAATGTAATCAACGCTAGTTTTAGAAACAATCAGAATTTCTCCTGGATTGAAATTTCTTAGCTCACGGCTATTGCGAGTCACGCGCGCCCGACCGCTTACCGTCCCCTGCCCAATGCCAACGCCCTTGCCCAAGACTGACGTGACCACATCAACCTTGATTAAGTCCGTAGAGCCAGCCACACCCTGGAGCGTCCCAGCAGTCATCACTACCAGGTCTCCTTGTTGCAGCATTCCCTTCTCTTGAGCCACAGTCATGGCTGCCTGGAAAGTCTGCCCGGTCGAAGGCAAGTCCAGCACCAGGAGCGGACGCACGCCCCAGACGAGCTGCAACTGTCGGGCAACATCCACATGGGGAGTAATTGCCAAAATGGGCTTGTTCGGACGAAACTTGGAGACGTTCCGCGCCGTTGCGCCCGTCTTGGTCAGGGTCATAATGGCAGCCGCCTGAAGCTGTTCGGCAATGCGGCTGACGGCTTGACTAATGGAATTGGGGATCGATCGCCCTGATCCCATCTCCGCATCGCGGGGATATTGCTCCTGCTCAATCCGCATGGCGATCCGTGCCATCGTCTCAACCGCCATCACCGGAAAACTGCCAACCGCTGTCTCATTCGAGAGCATAACGGCATCCGTACCATCGATGATGGCATTAGCGACATCCGAGATCTCAGCACGGGTCGGGCGTGGGTTGTTAACCATGCTGTCTAACATTTGCGTAGCCGTGATTACCGGAATACCCAGTCGATTGGCAGTTTTGATCAGCCGCTTCTGCAAAACGGGCACATCTTCGGCAGGTAGCTCTACACCCAGATCGCCCCGTGCCACCATTACGCCATCACAAAGCGAGAGAACAGCCTCCATTTGCTGGATTGCTTCATGTTTCTCGATCTTGGCAATTACAGGCACGTTTTTCCCGGCGCTAGCGATCAATTCTTTGATTTCCAAGACATCTTGGGGATTGCGGACGAAGCTGAGGGCAACCCAATCTACCCCCTGATCTAGCCCAAACATCAGGTCTTCACGGTCTTTATCTGTCAAAGCACGAATGGAGAGGTATACCCCCGGAAAATTCACGCCCTTATTGTTTGATAACACGCCGCCTACCGTCACTCGGCAGTGAAGTTCGCGCGCCAAAGGATCTACTTTCTCGACCTGCATCTCGACACGACCATCATCCAGCATGATGACTGCGCCTGAAGGGACTTCATCGGCTAGCGGTTCATAAGTTACAGAACTCTTTTCTTGTGTGCCAGGAATCTTATGGCTGGTGAGGATAAAGGAATCACCCTTCTTCAGAGTAATAGGACCGTTCTCAAATTTCCCTAAGCGAATTTTAGGACCCTGCAAATCTTGTAGAATACCGACAGGTTGATTAATCTCAAACGAAATTTGGCGAATTAGCCGAATACTGCGCTGATGGTCTTCGTGGGTTCCGTGAGAGAAATTAAGACGTAAGGTGGTGGCTCCTGCCTCAATCAGCTCTTTTAGCACTTCTGGGCTGCTGGTGGCAGGTCCGATCGTGGCAACAATTTTGGTTCGATGGAGAGAATGCTGTGGTTGCATGAGGGTTTGTACGCAGAAGGGGAGCTGTCTACGATCGTCCGATAGTCCTATCTACGATAGTTGCGACTACCATAGCCCTGATTATTGGTAAGGCAAGAGGGATACTACCACGTTTGGAAGTCTCTTTATATAGTTCGCGTCATGTTTGATGGAATGATGAGCAATCAGGGAATTTTTTGGGTTCGATCCAGCGACAAATTTGGCTCTAGACCGCTAGAAAATCTTGCTTAATCATTTCTCGCCTTAAGTTTTGAAAGCTTTACGGCGCAAAGCTTTCAAAACTTAAGGCGCTTCTGCCTATCTCAGGTTCTTTCCGGTGCCGCCATCCGCAGCATCTAGAAAAGGGCGAAGGTTGATGTTGCCCGATGTGCTGCCAGACTCAGTGCGGTGCTGACGACCCGACAGCGAAGAGAGGTCTACTCCGATCGCCCGTCCAATCTGATTGATTAAGCCGCCACCGTTGTCTCCCGTGAAGGTATTGACCGCGCTGGTTTGCTGTCCGCTGTCTGCAACCGTCAAATTTGAGAAAACGCGATCGCGGGTGGCGATCGGGTCTTGCCCGGGGGGCACTGTCAGCACAATCCGGCAGCTAGGAACCTGCTCGGTGGTGACGCAAATTGTGTTGTAGCCATTCTCGATCGCGGTCTGCATTTCTAGCAATCCATCAGGGCGATAGAACTCTAGCCGACGGCTAATTTCAGAACAGCGTCGCTCAGGAGTCCAGCCGCCGCCCAACTCGCCCGGTTTTGCCCAAGCGTAGCTCTGGCTGGGCTGGCTTTGAGGACGATACATGACGGTATATTCACCAGTGCTAGTCTCGCAGGTGAAACGGGCATTACCTGATTCAGATGTTCCTGAATTAGATTGCGTTAGACCCGCTCCAGCGTTAATGAGCGCTCCGGTGCTAAGTAGCAGCGGTAAGGCAAGTCTTAAACCCCGCTGAAGCTTGTAGTAGAGGTTTGTCTGATTTTTTTTCTGGTTAAAGGAGGTTGATGGTTTCGACATGGCAAAATCCTCTCGGTTGATTGATCCAAACGGATAAAAGGCTCTAAAAGATGTTTAGCAGAGCTTTTGGTAGAGAAAGCTTTTGGCAGAGAAAGCTTTTGGCAGAGAAAGCCTGAGGTTTTTCAGGTGGTTTTGTGAGTGTCTGACGGTTCAGCACCTAACACCCTAGCGTTACTAGCAAATTCTGGGCTTTAATTTTAGAGCTTGGCACTAGACCTAGGTAGACGATCGCCCGACTTCAAAAGTTCCGGCTGGCTCTAGCAAAATCTCGGGCAAAATCTCGGGCAAAACCTTGGGCAAAACCACGGGCAAACACATAGTAAAGGTTGAGCCTTGATCGATCGTACTTTCAACAATAACGTTACCTCCCATGCGTTCGCAGAGCTTGCGCGTGATCGCCAAGCCTAGCCCTGTGCCGCCATATTTGCGCATTGCTATATTTGCGCATTGTAAAATTATCGGCTTGGCTAAAAGGCTTGAAGAGTTTCTCGAGATGATCAGGGTTTATACCGATACCGGAATCAGAAACTTGGAAGGTAATAAACTCTGTCTCTCCTTTGACCATGCCCCGTTTCACCGTAATCGTAATGGTTCCTTGGTGGGTAAATTTACAGGCATTGCCGAGCAGATTAAGCAAACATTGGCGGACTTTCATAATATCGCTGTGCATTGTCCCTAAATCAGAAGGACACCGAACTTGCAGCGCATTGGTGTTTTGGTTGACTAAAGGACGAATAGGAGCGGCAACTTCTTGAACTAGCGCCGAAATATCGAAGGTCTCTGAAGTAAAGGTGAGGCGATCGGCTTCAATCTTTGACAAATCCAGGATGTCGTTGAGCAGCCCTAGCAAATGCCGTCCTGATCCCTGAATGCGCTGAAGATCGACCTTCAGCGCCGCCTGACCTGTTTCCATGGCTTCCTCTATCAGCATTTCGCTATAGCCAATGATGGCATTGAGCGGCGTGCGCAACTCGTGGCTCATGTTAGCCAAAAACTGACTTTTAGATTTATTGGCTACCTCTGCCGTGTTTTTAGCTTGTTGAAGCAGAAGCGCATCTTTTTGGCGATCGTTCTCGTAGGCTTCTAGCATAGTCAGCATTTTGTTGATGGCACCCCCCAGCTCTGCCAGCTCATCTCGTCCGGGGGTCAATACGCGAGTTGCTAGACCCTGCTGAATATCAATTTGGCTGACTTGGCTGCTCAGCTTGGTCAAACGGGACAGCACCAGTTTTTCTAGCCCAATAACCGTGATGATGCCAAAGCCAAAGTCCGCCGCCAAAATTGACCAGGTGAGATAGCGAACGGCGGTTTGCCCCTGCTGATAGACCGTTCTAGGCGAATTGACCCGCAGCATAAGAGAAGGCTTGCCATAGATATCCGGCATTAAGGTGTATCCGGCGATCGTACTTTCGTTAATCGGGCGAACGGCGATTGGCTGCTGAGATGAGAACTGCGATCGCACCATCTGGAAATCGGGAGGCAACGCCGCATTTAGAGGAAAGAGCGTCAGAGAAAACCGCCTCGTTTCGGGCAGATTATTCACTTCCTGTTGATTGAGGTAGCGT
>CASBQM010000584.1 GCA_949127645.1 Synechococcales cyanobacterium PMM_0036 | reverse complement strand
CGTTACTGCCGTTCTCCGTCCCGAAAAATCTCACGAAAACATTGCCCGTGAACACTTCTGGGAAAGCGGTCCTTTCGCCACCCTGCCCCTACCAGACAACCGATGTCAAATTGTCTTGACTGCCCCCCACGCCGAAGCACAACAGCTTTTAAAGAGCAGCGAGTCCGAGTTCTTGGCAGAGCTGAATAGTCGCTATGGCGGACAGTTGGGCAAGCTGGAACTCTTGAGTCCGCGCATTCTGTTCCCAGTGCAGCTCATGCAGAGCGATCGCTATACTCAGCCTCGTCTGGCGCTTGTTGGCGATGCGGCGCACTGCTGCCATCCCGTCGGCGGACAGGGGCTAAACATGGGCATCCGCGATGCTGCTGCTCTAGCGCAGGTGCTAGAGGCAGCGCATCAACGCGGCGAAGACATTGGTAAACTCAACGTTCTCAAACGGTACGATCGCTGGCGTAAGCTGGAAAACCTGGCGATTCTGGGCTTCACCGATTTGCTCGATCGCATTTTCTCCAACCGCTGGCTGCCTCTAGTCGTAATCCGTCACCTGGGTCTTCGAGTGATGAAAGTCGCTCGTCCGGTCAAATTCCTGGCGCTCTGGCTAATGACGGGTGCGGCAGGGCGACACCCCAATCTGTCAAAACGTTGACCTTAACTTCTGGTTGACTGATAAAACTCAAACCGCTCTTACCCTAACCCCTCTCCTAGAGGGGCTAGGATTTTAATCCTAAACTCAACTGACTTCTAGCGATTCTTCAATCTGATACTGATCGAGCAACTTGCAGCATCCTTCCACCGATAGCCCCATGTCCATCGCCACAACGAGGGCTTCATAGGCATCCCAGTGGTTTTCCAACAGCGTTTTTGCGTTCAGCTTTGACCACCGCTCCTTCATTTCGCCTTCGGCGCTAGGACGGCGCATCTGTGCCCACAGCGATCGCAGCTTTTGCCGATCGTCTGCACCGCCTTGCACATCGCCATACACTAGGGATTCCGCGATCGTTCCTGCCATCAATACTGTGCAAAATCGATCGACCAACTGCGCCGAGATCGTGCCTTGCTCCAGCGCCATATCTAACTCCTCAGAACCGAAGCTGACTCCTCCCTGCCCTGGCTGTCCCTGCCGAAAGGCTTCCCAGGCGCTCAGCGTGTAGCCCGTTACCGGAATTTCCAGCAGATGCGCCGTCAAAAAGTGCCCTGCCTCATGATGAGTTACACGGGCACGATGTGCCGGAGAAAAGCTAGCCAACCAGTCTAATAAGAGTGTTCCGGCTTGTCCTTGCCAATTAAGAGTATCCAATGTGGCAACGCCCAAGATGCCAAAAGCCGCGATCGCCGGAATGTATTCCGGGATATGCAGCAGAGGTCCCAACAGCGTGGACATGACCAAGGCAAAAATAGTAACGGCAACGAGATTGAGAGTAGTTTGGCTCACGGCAGTAGGGAGAAGGGCAGCGATCGCCCAATGTTAAGCAACCTTAACTTCTATCCTACACCCGTTTAACTTTTGCCCTCGCTCTCTACTTTGCTTTTGCGGGTGCTGAAGGCGGCACTGAAGATCGGGCGCGATAAAAGGTTTCCAGGCTGTTGCGATCGCCCACAAACCGCCAGTGCCAAGGTTCGTAGCTCACGCCTTGAGCGTTATTTTTGGGGAAAGACATTTCAAAGCTGTAAAAGCCCGCATTTTCCTTTAGCCACTTGAATGCCTGATCGGTTTCAAAGTCAGTTTGAAGATTGAGGTCAGAGCGATCGCCATCTCCAATGTCTACGGCATAGCCCGTGTGATGTTCGCTATAGCCGGGAGGAGCGCTGACCTCCGATCGCGTTGTGGTATCCTGCCCGCGCTGAGCTTTGACGTCAAAAAAGACGTGACTCTGATCCTCCTGAGAACGAAAGCCTGAAATGGGTACTAAACTCACGCCTGCCGCCCTTGCCGCCTCCTGCATTTCCATGAATTTGGCGGCGGCAGCTTTACGCATTAAAATCTCACCATTGGGCGTAATCGGAGTCAGTTCACGCTGAGGCGCTTCGTTGTAGGGAAAATGATTCAGCATTTGTGCGGCTGGGGAAGCACTGGCAGAAACGCTGGCACCTGAATTAACTGGACTGGGAGCCGGTGGAGTAGCGCTGGGAGCCGCATTACCTGCCGTAGCTGCGGTAGAGGCTGAGAACTGGGGTCGTAGCGCAAAAAATAGCCCTATCCCCAAAAGGGCGATCGCACCTACACTCCCCAGTCCCCAAAATAAACGAGCTGGCTTGTGCTTCACCTGAGGCATGGGCGATAACGTCTCTCGCACCGCCATTGGAATATCATGAGTTGAACTGGGCAAACCCCTTAAAGGTTCAGAACTCAACAACTCAGAAGTAGATTCAAAACTCAGTCGCTCAGAAATCAATGGCTCAGAAGTCAGTGGCTCAGAAATCTGAGGCAGATCGCTCTCATTCACAACTCAACTCTCCTGCATTGCGTTGATCCACCGCACCGGAGTCAATATACCCGATCAATCGCAGATTGGGTAGTAGAGATTGCAGCTTGTGTTAACTTTAAACGGCGAGCCAGACCTATCACAATCTAGGCTGGAAGCTTTAACCAACTTTCAACACTAGATTCTAAGGGCGGCGGCGATGGCGCTTAGATTTCATTCGCTCAGCTTTGTTGCGTTCATAAGCCAAAAGCTTGCCGTAATACTCATGTTTGCTGAGGTTAAGCGACAAAAACACGTGCTTACGGGCATTACCAAAGCCTTTGCGGGTGAAAAACCTGATGGCAGGTTCGTTAGTGGGGTCAGTATCCACCAGCATGAACCGTGCCCCTTCTTCAATCATCCGCTCCACGATCGTATCGACCAGGCGATCGCCCACGCCGCGCCGCTGAAAATCGGGATTTACACCCAGCCAGACAATATAGCCATATGTCCAGGAGGGCTTGCTGATCACCGTGCCCAACACAAAGCCCGCAAGTTGTCCTTCGGCATCGGCAACCAGGCAATATTCGGGATCGGTATTGTAGAAGCCAATCACCTCCCACTCTTCCCAGGTGCGATAGAGCGAGGGATAGAGGTCGCTGGTAAAGAGCCGTTCGCCCAGACGATAGACAGGAGCCAGATCATCAATGCCCATGTCCCGAATTTCAATGTCGATCGCTTCAGACTGAGAATTGGAATCAAGATGATCACTCATTTCATTTCGGCTCAGTTTTTTTCGGCACCAGTTTTTTTCGGCACCAGTTTTTTCAGCACCAGT
>CASBQM010000583.1 GCA_949127645.1 Synechococcales cyanobacterium PMM_0036 | reverse complement strand
GGTGTCAACAGCCGATTTATTAAGACTTCAACTGACTCCTTTACCTATGCGGTAACTCCAGGGAACTACTCAGAGATTCATCTGGCAGCCACTTCTACAGAGGGAAGCAGCACCGTACGAGCTACCTTTACCTATGCGGATGGCACAACCAACACTACGACAGCTCAGACTGTTCCCGACTGGTACAACAGCATCACACAATCTCCGTCGATTTACTACCTAATTGACGGGATGGATCGTAGCTATGCTAACGGCACAACGTTTCAGAATGTCAATAACCCAGCCGTTTTTGGACTGCGCTTTACACCCGATTCGACCAAAATGCTTCAGAGCGTCACAGTTGAGAAAACAGATTCTGCGGGTTGGCTGCTATTTTTTGGCTCAACCGGAGTGACTGTCACCAATCAAGCGCCGACAAACTTGAGCTTAAGCAACAGCACTGTAGATGAAAATGTTCCGGCTAACACGGCGATCGGCACCCTCTCAACCACTGATCCTGATGCAGGCAACACTTTCACCTATAGCTTGGTCACAGGCACAGGTGATACAGACAATGTAACCTTCACAATCGTCGGTGATCAGCTAAAAATCAATGCATCTCCTGACTATGAAACCAAGCCTAGCTATACCGTCCGAGTTCGCACCACCGATCAAGACGGTTTGTCTACTGAGAAAGCGCTGACGATCGCCATCAACGATCTTCCTGAAGCACCTCCTGCCCCTCTAGAACTGCGGGTAGATCTGTCTGACTCAGGCACCAACCCTACAGGCAACTGGAACACCATTCCTGGAAACGGTACCTTCAGCGCTCTCAAAGATTTCAACAGTGGTGCTGCTACAGGAGTCAACCTCACCATTGAGAATGTTTACACCGAAGCAGGGACTAACCAGTGGTTTGCAGGCAACACGAACTGGATCGACAACAATGCAGGCAGTGATAACTTCTTCGGCTATAAGACCGCTCCCCTTACTGCCCGTTTTGCGGGATTAACCGCCGGAAAGCAGTACAAAATTGAAGTTGTCTCTGCGACCAATGCTGGCGGAGTCAGCTCGGATGTGCAAGTGCAGGGAAGCTTTGCTAGCCGCAGCAGTGACGGACAGGGAGGCACCGGAGATGACTGGAACGGCAATCTTGGACTCCAGCGCTGGCTGATTTGGGATACCGTCACCGCCAATGCATCGGGCGAAATTCTGGTGGTGAGTGGTCCAGGTGCAGGGTCTGACCTGAGCGTACTCAACGCCATTCACATCAGTGAAGCAGCTCCCAACACGCCGCCTACCATCACGGCAGGTCAGAGTTTTAGCATTGCAGAAAACAGTCCAGCGAACACAGTTGTTGGAACGGTCGCTGCCACAGATGCCGAGGGCAATACCTTGCAAGGATGGCAGATTACTACAGGCAACACCGATGTTGATGGAGACGGTCAAGCTGCGTTTGCCATCAACGCTGCAACCGGACAAATCACGGTCAATGACGCAGACGACCTTAACTTTGAGGGCATTCCCACCTTCAACCTGCAAACGACTGTCAGCGATGGAACGGCTACTAGCGCTGCTCAGACTGTAATCATCAACCTCACCGATGTTCCTGAGCAAACCACTGGCGCACCCACAAATATTAATCTGAGCAACAGCGCTGTCAACGAAAATGTGGCTGCCAACAGCGTCATCGGCACTCTGTCTAGCGTTGATCCAGATGCCAACGATACCTTCACCTACAGCCTGATTGCAGGGACAGGTGATGTCGATAATGGTGCATTTTTGATTGTGGGCGATCAGCTCCAAGTCAAGACATCGCCTGACTTTGAAGCTAAGCCCAATTTGAGCATTCGCGTTCGCACCACCGATCAGGGTGGACTGACCTTTGATAAGGTGTTGGCGATCGCCATCAACAATGTCAACGAAGCCCCAACAGATCTCAGCCTTAGCAGCACCCAAGTTGCCGAAAATGTTCCCGCCAACACGGTCATTGGCACCTTTGCGACGATCGACCCTGACACAGGCAATACCTTTACCTATAGCCTTGCGGCCGGTACGGGAGATGCCGATAATGGGGCTTTTACGATCGCCAATAATCAGCTAAAAATCAACGCTTCCCCTGATTTTGAAACGAAAGCAAGCTACAGCATTCGCGTTCAAACGACCGATCAAAACGGTCTCACCTTTGTGAAACCGCTGATAGTTACGGTGCAGGATGTCGCTGAGTCCTTTAGCCAGTTTATGTCAACGCAAACGGCAGACGGTTTGCAGGTCACGCTGACCAAATTGCAGGATATGTTCAACGGTCAGTTGCTGCAAGCCAATCTACCCATTGTCGGCAAATTAACGGGTGCCATTCCTAACTTTTTGACAACCCTCCGCGATCAGCTTGTCCCTGCGATTCGAGGGGCAGGCAACCTAACTGCCGATGCCATGGAAACCTTGTTAAAAGGGACATTGGCGGGTGCCCAAGTGGTCAAAACAAGCAATGCCAATGAAACTAGCTTTGAAGTCACCATCAATCAGCAGAGTCAGGTAACGAAAATTGCTAGCGATTTGGGTCTACCTGGACTGGGCTTGAGGGTTGACAACGCGGCAGGACAAGGAGCGCTAAACTCTCAGCTCAAGCTCGTGTTTGGCTCCAACAAAGATCATGGTTTCTTTGTGGATAGCGGCAGCACTCAGCTCACCTCTAATTTAGACTTTGGCTTAGGGGCTAACTTCAGCGCCTCCGGCAAAATGGGGCTGTTCAAAGTTAAGGTTGCAGATGATGCTAGCAGCCCCACTCGCACCAATGCCAATTTCTCTAGCAAGCTGAACGATATTGACGCGCCCGGTACCCCCGATGATGGCAATCACCTAACGACTACCGAACTGCAAGCAAACGCCAACAACAAAGCGCTAGCGACTGCCAGCCTGACGAGCGATCCAAACCTGGGTCTCAAGATTACGACGGATATGGGTTCAGCAGCAATACCAGGAGTCAACACGAGACTCTTTGGAGATATTCCGCTGCTGACCTATACCGATGGGGTAATGAGCGGTACGCCTACTACGAACTTCACTTTCAAAAACACTGAGCTGTCTTTGGGATCGATCGCCAATAACATCGTTCTGCCCGTATTGAAGAAGATTGACACAGTGATTGCACCCATGCGTCCCGTCCTGGACGTGCTCTACAGCGACCTAAAATCGATCGGTATTGGCTATCTCTTTCCTGACATTGACGGGGACGGTAAGGTTACTCTCATTGACATGGCTTCTGCTGTTAAACCTGTTGGGCTAGGGTTCATTAAGAGCCTCAAGACTCTATCTGATTTGAGCAAACAGGCAAGCGCTAGCTCCACAGCAGGCTTGTTAATGGGAGATTTCACTGCCACCAACTTTAATCCGTTTGGTGCGGTCAACAGCCTGCAAAGTGCGGGCATTACCAAAACCACCTCAGCCGCCTCAGCCGATCAGCAGTTGAGCAGCAATGGCGACAGCGGCTCAAGTCTGATTAAAAGTTTCAAGGGTCTGGAAGGTCTGAAGTTTAATCTACTCGACGATTCCAGCAACGCAATTCGTTTGCTGATTGGTCAACCTGTCTCGATATTCACCTATGATTTGCCCGAGCTAGAGCTTGCATTTAGCGTCGAGAAGAAGAAGAATCTGGGAACTACTCCCTTTGTCATTGGGGTGGCTGGAAGTATTTCAGCCTCAGCGGATTTGGCGTTTGGCTATGATACTTACGGTCTTCAAAAGTGGTCGAATAGCAACTACGATTCCAGCAAAGTCTCTCAAGTCTTTGACGGGTTTTATGTGAGCGATCGTGAAAACCCAGATGGCACAGGTGCAGATGTTGATGAGTTTAAGCTCTCAGCAGGTCTCACT
>CASBQM010000582.1 GCA_949127645.1 Synechococcales cyanobacterium PMM_0036 | reverse complement strand
GAAAAGCTGCTGGATTTACTGGGAATTACCAATCTGATTCCGGGACCTAACTCAACTGAGCTAGCGATTCACATTGGCTACGAACGCGCCGGGTGGCAAGGGCTAGTAGTCGCCGGATTCTGCTTTATTTTTCCCGCTACGCTGATGGTTTGGGCGATCGCGGCTATCTATGTTCAGTATCAAGCCTTGCCTCAGGTAGAAGGATTGCTGTACGGCATCAAGCCTGTGATCCTGGCGATCGTCATGCAAGCGCTTTGGAAACTAGGCAAATCGGCGCTTAAGGATCTACCCACGATCGCCGCTGGAGTTACGGTGATCCTCTTCTTCTTTCTCAAAATTAATGAAATTCTGCTGCTGCTAGGGTCAGGGTTAAGCGTCATGCTGGTGAAAAATTACGGTCGAGTGAGAGCTAACTTTGCATTTTTATTGCCTGTTTCTGGTCTGATACCTGTTTCAGCTCAGGTCACGTCAGCAACCACTCCAGTCAGTAGCATCAGCGTTTTTCTATTTTTTCTCAAGATTGGGTCGGTGCTGTACGGTAGCGGCTACGTGCTGATTGCCTTCCTCCAGCGAGATTTGGTAGAGCGATCGCAATGGCTTACCTCTCAGCAGTTGCTTGATGCCGTTGCAGTTGGGCAAATTACGCCGGGACCTGTGTTCACTACGGCGACCTTTATTGGCTATCTTCTGGCAGGAAATGGGGGGGCGATCGCGGCAACTTGCGGTATCTTCCTCCCTGCCTTTGTCTTTGTGGCGTTGGTCAATCCCTTTGTGCCCAAATTGCGCCAGTCTGCTTGGGCAAGCGGCTTTCTGGATGGAGTGAATGCCGCTTCACTGGGGCTAATGGCGGCTGTGACTTGGCAACTTGGACAAACCGCACTAATAAATGGATTCACCGTTGCGTTATCTATACTCAGCCTGGTGGCAATCTTCCGGTATCGGGTAAACTCTATCTGGCTGGTGCTAACGGGTGGCGTGGCGGGTATTATGGCTCGAGCTTTGTCGCTATAGGGATTCCAAGAAACTTGCTGGCTTCCCTTCTCCTGCGTGGGAGAAGGGGTTGGGGGATAAGGGGCAAGGATTTATCAGTTATTGCGATCGCGCTGGCTTTATTTTGGAACCAGAGAAAGTAGCGATCGTCTATTTTTCTTGTGAACTCGTTCCTTACGATTGCCTTTCACAGATCTTTGTTCTAAGACGCAAGATGTAGACCCACACATTGCTCCTGTGTCTGCTTCTGCCTGAGATGGCATTTTATATCCTGCCAGAGTAGAGTATTATCTTGCCTTGTAATGATGCGAAACGTGATGTGTGAAATCTTAGGCAAAACTGATACTGAAACTTGTGTGGAGTAGGATGGAAATGGCTTGTAGGATTTAAGACATAATCAGCATCAGTCATAGTTGACCGTGATTCGTTTTAGAGGAGTGGCGTGAGTGGCAAGTATAGATGTCAGGCTGGCAGCCGCAAAAGGCAAGGCGCAGCACTATGGCAGTGAGAGAAGCTGGGAGAGCTATCGAGATCTCTTGTTGGTTTTAGTTCAAAAAGAGCTGAAGGTTCGATACAACAACAAGGTTTTGGGATACTTATGGTCGATCGCTAATCCCCTGTCTTCTGCACTGATCTATTACGTTGCTTTTAAGATCTTTATGCGGGTTCAAATTGACGATTACCCGCTAGTGCTAATTTCGGGCGTTTTTCCTTGGCAGTGGTTTACCAATGCCGTAGGCTCATCGACTGGGCTATTCGTTGGAAATTCATCGATTATCAAAAAAGTGAATTTTCCCAAGCAGGTTGTGCCGCTTTCGGGAGGGCTAAATCACTTAATTCACTACGTGGTTTCTATTCCCGTCATTCTGCTGTTTTTGTTCATATTTCATAAGTCGCCGACGCTATCCTGGCTTTATGGGTTTCCCATTCTGCTTGCGATCCAGTTCGTTATGGTCTATGGTCTCAGCTTGCTGATCGCCTCTCTCAACGTCTTCCTAAGAGATTTAGAACGATTAGTTGGCATTGTCCTGCACTTTGTTTTTTATGTCACGCCGATTCTATATCCGTTAGAGCATCTGCCAAAACGCTTCAGGGATGCCTTTTATCTCAACCCAGTTGCCCCTTTGATGGTCAGTTGGCGTGAGCTAATTTTAGAGGGCAAGTTAGAGCTGATGAATGTCCTGGTAAGCTTTGGCTATGCCATGCTGTTTCTGGCGATCGGGTATCTGGTATATCGGAAGCTTGCCTGGAAATTCGCGGAAGTTATATGAGGGAATCTGTGAGAGAGCCAGTCATTAGTTTTCAAAATGTCAGCAAGTCTTATGCCTTCTATCGGCAAATTACGGGCATCAAAAACTTTGCCTTTAACCTACATCGCAGCTTGGCTTCTATTAAAAATGCCCAATATGAAGCGCTACGAGATATTTCATTTGACGTGTATAAGGGCGAAAATTTTGGCATCATTGGTCACAACGGCGCAGGGAAAAGTACGGCGCTGGGGCTGATTGCCGGAGTTTTAGAACCTACACGCGGTAGGGTTGTGGTAAGGGGCAGAATTTCACCTTTGCTGTCGCTGGGGGCAGGGTTTCATCAGG
>CASBQM010000581.1 GCA_949127645.1 Synechococcales cyanobacterium PMM_0036 | reverse complement strand
CAAAGCTTCATAGGTTGCTGCCGCACCTGCCAATCCGCCTCCTGCAACCAGCAATTCGCACTGCTCTACCTGATCTGCAATTTGACCTGAAACTTGATCTGAAATTCGATCTGCAACAGTTTCTTGAAGAGAATCAGGAGTTTGAGCAGCGCTAACCGTAGCTAGGGCAGGCGTAGACAGCATTAGCACGAGGGCTATTAAGAACCAGGAGAAAAAGCGATCGCAACGCATAGAAGGTTACAGAGTTAACGTTTGAGGCGAGGAAAGAGGCAAATTTGGAATATCTTCTGAAAAGCCTCTCTTCGTAGAGTACATTTTTCAGCAGAATGTTCCCTATCTTAAACGGCTAATAGTCAGCACAAAAAACCTGTTCCTTGTTTCTCCCTTTTTGGGCACCCTATTAAGAACGTTTTGTAAGCCTATGAATTTTCAGTTTATGAAAAATTATTATCAAACCATGGAGGATCTACAGAAATTTCTTGAGTCGTCAAAATTAGGCAATAGAGGCTATATTCTAGAGAACACAGCACCCGTCTCTGCGATCGCTATTTTGGCAGCGTATTTGGGAAGACTTAAACTAGGTTTATATACTGCAAAGTGACTGTACACTTCAAGTTTTTCTCTTGCAGGATTACTTAAATTTGTGTGTCATCAGGGAAGTTGAGCCTTGCTCTAGATTATGTGTTTCTCTGTCTGCATCTCTATCTACCTTTCACGATCGATGTTCCAAACCTATTGTTTGAGTCTAGAAGCCTAATTGATTGACAAGACTCAAACCGCCCTCACCCCAATTCCCCTCCTAGAGCGGGATTGAGGCTTTGCAAAGAAACCTTCTGGCTCCCCTTCTTCCCGCGTGGGAGAAGGAGGTTGGGGGATGAAGAGCAAAGATTTGTCAATCAACCAGATACAGAGGCTGTCGTTTAGGTTGAGAACAAGGTGATGATAAACACACTTCAATGCGCAAACTGCCGCCAAAGTTAACCTCCGGTTAAGTTTTACGATCGCATATTTTCACATTTTTATTGAGGCTGTTGAGCAGGTGATACTGACGTTACAGAGGGCTATGGCAGATTTCAACACCGTTGCCCAGTTAGGCAACGCCCTTGTGTGGGTGGGGCAGATCCTTTCCAAAGGCTGGCTCTTGTCATTGTCCGAGCCAGTGTCATCATCTGAGCCAGGGAGATAGGGCGATGATGACCGATACGAATGTGGGTCGCATTTTACAAAACCGTTACCGCCTTTCCCGTATGCTGGGACAAGGGTCAATGGGGCGAGTCTATGGCGCAGAAGATACGGCTCTAGGAGAGGTTCCGGTCGCCATCAAGTTTCTCTCTCAAGCGCTGCTAAACCGTAGAATGCGCGATCGCTTTGAGCGAGAGGCAAAAACTTGTGCCCAACTGGGTCAGCGAAGTATCCATATTGTTCGCGTTACGGATTATGGTATTGACGAAGAAGGAATTCCGTTCTACGTGATGGAGTATCTGCGAGGCGAGAGCCTGAGTGAGATTGTCAGCCGTCAGGCGATCGTTCTCCCACGATTTTTGGGCTTAATTCGACAGGTTTGCTTGGGCTTGCAGTGCGCTCATCAGGGCATTCAAATTGAGGGCAAGGTTTATCCGATCGTCCATCGAGATATTAAGCCCAGCAATGTCTTAGTCAGCCATGATGAGAGCCTGGGGGAACTAGCCAAAATCTTGGATTTCGGTATTGCCAAAATGCTGCAAGGCGAAGATCAGCAGACAAGCTGTTTTATGGGAACGCTTGCCTACTCTTCTCCCGAACAAATGGAAGGTCATGAGCTAGATGCCCGTTCTGATATTTACAGTTTAGGCGTGATGATGTTTCAAATGCTGACGGGCAAAATGCCCCTTCATGCTGACACGCATTCTTTTGGCGGATGGTACAAAGCGCACCACTTTTTTCAGCCCCAAACCTTTAAATCTGCCGATCCTAGCCTCAAAATTCCGAAGGCTCTGGAAACTCTGGTGATGGGATGTCTTGCCAAACCAGCAAGCGATCGCCCTCAAAGCATCGGCGCAGTGCTGAAGGCGCTAGAGCCGCTTGAAGAACGCTTCGGCACCGGACGGCAAATTGCCCGAAAAATTGGGGCTTCTCTCTCCCGAATTCCAGTCAGTCCCGGCGTTTCAGAATCTCAAACTACTCTTTCTGCTGCAACTTCATCTACGCGAACAGACTCATTGCAAGAGCTGAGTCAACTAGCTTCCTGGCCGGCAAATATGCCGATCGCAGAGATTGTCTTTCCTAAGCCCATGACGACTAGTGATGGCATCATTCCTACTCTGTGGGTGATGCTGCCCCAGCGGGAGATTGCGAAGCGTCTGGTTTGCACTCGCTACAATCAGTTTCTATTCATGGAAGCGCCCCATCCAATGGCGCTATGGCTAACGGTGTTGTATAACCGCGAACATGAGCCGCGCTGGTTGCCCTGTTTTATCGATCTAAAGACTCCCGCAGGACGGCAAATTGCCTCGCTTTTGGGCAAAACGGGGCAGTATCGCATTATGTTCTTTGCCCAAGAAAGTCCGCAGAGCTGTGCCAATGTCCAAACCGTGAGCGTGGCGGCGGCTCAATGTCGGCTGCTGCAAGATTGGGCTAATATTGGGCAAATGTCTAAGGCTTCACCCAATCCCACCGTCAGCAAAGACTATCTGCGATCGGCGTTAGATGAGATTAAGCCCAAGATTGTGATGAAGCTAGAATCGATTTATACCGATCGCAGTAGTGTGCTGAATTAAGCTGAATTAATATCGGTGAATGAGCGACTTAGCTTTTCTTTGGGGGAAAGTACAGCACCGGGTGCCAACTTCGCCTCAAAATTTCGCCAGCGAAACTGGAAACTGACCACTCCATCAATGTGCCGAAGTTTTCAGAAGAACAGGCGATCGCGCTAATGTCATACTCATTTGCAGCCTCTAGCGTCTGGGGAACGGGTTCTCCCTGAACAATTGCGCTAGAGACCTGTAACCTCAAAGCCTGCAATTCTGTTTGAGCAAGCTCTAGCTTTTTGCGAGTCTCTTGGGAGTTACTTCCCTCCAGTAGCTCTGTATACT
The DNA here is from genome assembly GCA_949127645.1 of Synechococcales cyanobacterium PMM_0036. Classification (GTDB taxonomy): domain Bacteria; phylum Cyanobacteriota; class Cyanobacteriia; order Elainellales; family Elainellaceae; genus Drouetiella. The sequence goes on along the minus strand of CASBQM010000581.1, from coordinate 1,153 downwards.
TCCCTTCACCCATTACCCAGTAGAGCAAGCATTGCTGTAAAGATTCGGCGGATTGATTAGTTGCTAGTTCTTTCACCTGTTCAAGGGCGTAATCTGAGGCTTTGCTGCCATCGTAGGGAATGAGCAGATAGCGAAACAGATGACGACAGCGCAGGTCTAGCTCTTCGAGGGTGTAAGTAGACAACAACTGAGGTCTGAGAATCAGTAAGGGCGCAACCGCTCGCTTGCTTAACTCTGAAAGGGTGCTGCCGAAAAAGCGATCGCTCAGTGCGCCCTGACTAGAGGTGCCTAAAACAATGAGATCCGGCTGATAAGTTTTGGCGGCGTTGAGGATGCAGTCGATTGGCTTGCCGCCCTGAACCTCAATGTTGACCTGCACAGGGTTGCCTTGCACATTATCAGAGGATTCTAGTGAACTGGAGAGACGATCGCGTACAGCTTGCGCTTTTGCCTCGTCGATGCGAGGAATAGTCTGTCTCTGAGGAAAGGGTATGGCATGTAGAAACGTCACCTGCTGAATTCCGTTGGCGGCTAAGCTAGGGATGAAGTGAACCAAACGCTGTAAGCCATCGGTCAGATCAGTACAAATCAGGAGACGCTGAAACATATAAAGAATTTTGGAGAGCCATCAAGCTACTCAATTACCCTAGCATTCTTGGTTAATCATTCAAGGCTAATCATTCAAGACCCATATAGAAGCGCATTAGTTTTTACATTGATTCTTTCTATAAGCGAACGTAGATGAGCGCAGAGCCAGCGCCCCAGCATCCCCAGCTTCTTTCCCGTCTGGAACAAAGCAAGAGAGGGAGGTCGCCTTCTGCGGCGAAATGGATTAGGTTTGAGACCCGGTCTCAATTCCCCACTGATGCTTGAGAAAATGTCTATACATTGTTTCTTTCAACATCATCTGCTCATAGAGCTGGACGAGAAAGTGCTGAGCCTGTTCGCGGCTCATATGCTCTACTTGAGACTCAAACGATCGCAAACTAAACTGTTGCTCCAAGCTAAGTTCGATAGGTTGATTCATTGTGAACTCCTAGTTTTGAGAGAAGGAACGCATTGAGCCGATCGGGTGCCCTTCTCAGGGTTGCGATCGGATTCTAGCCAGTGAACAAGGCTGTATCTAAAAGATTTCCCAAATCAGCCTTATACT
>CASBQM010000580.1 GCA_949127645.1 Synechococcales cyanobacterium PMM_0036 | reverse complement strand
TCGGAGAAGGCATTGTATCCCTTCAGCCTAGCGGCGGCTTTTGTGCCCAGTGGGGCGCGGCGGCAACGGTGTTGCTGGCTTCTCAGTCGGGGCTACCTGTGTCTACTTCCCATGCGATCGTCGGAGGCGTGGTGGGCGTGGGTTTGGTGCAGGGTTTGAAGGCAATCCGGTTGAATATGCTGCGGGATATTGCTCTGGCTTGGATCGTGACCATTCCTGCCGCAACGGTTTTAGCAGCAGGGCTTTTTATGATTTTTTCTACATTTGCTTCTGCGATCGGGCGATCGCAAGGTTAACTGAACGACTGCCCTTCCTTAACGGAGGCTTTACCTTGATGTCATAAGCTGCACTGAGGCTGAATAAGAATAATTATTTTTTCTTTGAAGAGAGTTTCAAAGGCGAAAAGTAAATAATAAGCCTAGAACATGACTCTCTTAGGATTTGGATCTCGGTTTTTTACATGACTTTTGAACTGCCCTCGTCCCGAAGCTCGGATCTTTGGCAGCCCAACCGACAGATGAGCAAGCTATCTGAGGGTGCTGCCAAATTTATATTTACGTTGTTTGCCCTGGTTTCAGTTGCAACCACGCTTGGTATTATTCTGACGCTGATCTTTGAAACGATCGAGTTTTTTCAGGTTGTGCCGCTCTGGCAATTTTTGACTGAAGATCGGTGGACTCCGCTGTTCGCAGATGCCCACTTTGGCATCTTTGTTTTGGTCAGCGCCACTCTGCTCACGTCCATGATTGCGATGTTGGTAGCGGCTCCTATTGGACTGCTGGCGGCAATCTTTTTGAGCGAATATGCCAGCCCAAAATTGCGTCAGTTTCTCAAGCCGATTCTGGAAGTTTTGGCGGGCGTGCCTTCGGTTGTATATGGCTATTTTGCTTTGCTGTTCGTCACACCGCTGCTGCAACAGTTTATTCCCGATTTGCAGGGTTTTAACGGACTGAGTGCAGGTCTGGTGCTGGGCGTTTCTATTATTCCTTTAATTGCCTCACTGAGTGAGGATGCCATTTACGCCGTGCCACGCAGCTTGCGAGATGGGGTGTATGCGTTGGGCGGCACCAAGCGTGAGAGCATTACCTCAGTGGTTCTCCCTGCGGCGCTTTCGGGGATTGTTGCCTCGCTGATTTTGGCAGTCTCCCGGGCGATCGGTGAAACCATGATCGTCACCCTTGCTGCCGGGCAAAATCCGACTTTGGGATTCAATCCGCTTGTGCCGATCGAAACCATGACCGCCTATATCGTGCAGGTGAGCTTGGGCGATACTCCTGCCGGATCAATTGCCTACAAGACCATCTTTGCGGTAGGCATGACGTTGTTTTTGATCACGCTGACGCTAAATATTTTTAGCTTCTGGTTTGTTCGCCGTTTCCGAGAAAAGTACGAATGACGGTTCAAGATTCAAAGAAAAGCCTGTTTATCAATCCGCTGCCCAATAGCGATATGTTTACGGCAAATTTGCCCCAGCGCTATCGGCTCGATCGCCTGTTTGTGTTGTGCTGCCAAGTGGCGATCGCTCTCTCGGTTCTAGCGCTGGCTGTCTTGATGTATGACTTCTTGGTGGATGGGTTGCCCCGGCTCAACTGGCAGTTCATCTCGAGTTTTCCCTCACGCAAAGCTGCTTCTGCGGGCATTGCTCCGGCTCTAGTAGGCACCATTTGGATGCTGGTCGTGGTGGCTTTGGTTGCCTTTCCGGTGGGGATTGGGGCAGGCATTTATCTAGAGGAATTCGCAGGAGATAGCTGGTTTAGCCGAATTATCGAGGTTAACATCAACAATTTGGCGGGCGTGCCTTCTATTATCTACGGTTTGCTGGGGCTGCAAATCTTTGTGCGCGGCATGGAGCCAATTACGGGAGGGCGATCGGTCTTATCGGGCGGTCTGATTCTCTCGCTACTCGTTTTGCCAATCATCATCGTCACCACGCGGGAGGCTTTGCGCGCTGTGTCAGACAGCATCCGGCAGGCAGGAGCAGCGCTAGGGGCAACGCAATGGCAAGTGGTGCGAGAGCAAATTTTGCCGATCGCAGTTCCAGGAATCTTGACGGGTACGATTTTGGCGCTGGCACGAGCGATCGGTGAAACGGCTCCGCTGGTGGTGATTGGGGCACTCACCTTTGTGCCCTATTTGCCCACCAATCTGCAAAGCCCGTTTACCGTGCTGCCCATTCAAATCTATAACTGGATTTCTCGCCCTCAGCCCGCTTTTCATGACAATGCGGCGGCTGGAATTATTGTGCTGATGCTGGTGCTGCTGTCGATGAATGCCACCGCTATTTACTTTCGCAACAAGTTTCAGAAGATGCGTGCCTAATCTTTTGGAAACTCTGAATCTATTGAGCATCTGCCCCCACAATCTATGCTGACCTCAGAAGCCAATAAAGCCAGAGCAAGCCGCAGACCTGAGCGCATTCTTATTATTGAAGATGAGGAGTCGATTCGGGAGGCGATCGCCCATTCGCTGCAACGGGAAAGCTATGAGGTGCTAACGGCTGTTAACGGTACGGCAGGCCTTGATTTAATGCAGAAAGGCTCAATGCAGCAAGGCTTAACGCAGGCGGATCATTCAACGATCGCCTTTGATTTACTCATTCTTGACCTGATGCTGCCGGATATGAGTGGTTTTGACCTCTGTCGGCAAATCCGCCATCAGGGAAGCAATCTGCCAATCTTGATTATTAGCGCCAAATCGAGTGAGGGCGATCGGGTCACGGGTTTGGACTTGGGAGCGGATGACTATCTGCCGAAGCCTTTTGGAATGCGAGAGCTAATTGCGCGTTGTCGAGTGCTATTGCGTCGCTGGGATGCCCTACCGCTGCCGCCGCCGCTGTTGACGGTTCGAGACATTGTGCTGAATTTGCACATGGCAAGTGTGATCGTCCGGGGTAAGGAGATTGCTTTATCGCCCAAGGAATTTCAGCTTTTAGAGATTTTTATGCTGCATCCCCGTCAGGTGTTGACGCGAGAGCAGCTTATGAAGCAAGTTTGGGGTAGAGAGGCGATCGGGGACTATAAAACGCTGGATGTACATGTGCGGTGGTTGCGAGAAAAGTTGGAGATTAATCCCAGTCAGCCAGAATATTTGATTACCCTACGCGGATTCGGCTATCGCTTTTGCTGAATTGATAGACCTCTTTTGAGTGATTTTCCAATTATTATTTAATGTTAAGATGCAGAGCCATGACAAGAGAAAAATGGATCAACTCAATTATTTGAAAACTTTGCGCGCCTTACTTCCCAAGGAAGCGTTTATTCCTGATTCTGGTAAGCTCGTTATTCTTGTTGTTAACCTGTTAATCCTCCTCTCAGGATGGACGATCGCCCGTGACTTAGATCAGTGGTCTTTGACGTGGCTTTGGCTATATTTGCCGCTAGCGATCGTCATGGGAAATAGCGTAGTTGTGCTTCTGTTTACCTCCCATGATTTGCTTCATGGCAGCGTGATTAAAAATTCTCGTCTGGCGCATTTCATCAGCCTGTTGGGGTTGGCAATGTTGTGGACACCGCCAACGCTCTGGAAAGTCGTTCACAATCAAAAGCATCATACTCAAACCAATGCGCTGGATGATCCCGATCGCAGCTATTTGTTTCAGCAGAACCAGACTTGGGGCAAGTGGATTCAGAATCTTGTGATGCCCTCAGCAGAGGTAAACTCTTTTTGGCTAGTTATTGGTATGGCGACTGCCTGGGGAACCCACACCTTTCGCCATATAACCTCTATTTTGCTATTTCATCAATCCGGCGAAAGCTACGGTCCAACTTCAATTAAAACTAGCGCAAACAAGCGTCGAATGATTGCTGGAGAGCTTTTGCTAATCGCGTCTATTCATCTCAGCATTTTAAGCTATCTCAAGTTCAGCTTTTTGAGCATATTGCTAGGCTATTTATTGCCAATTTGGATTGGATATGCAGGGGTCATCTTCTACATCTACACCAATCATTTGCTCTGCCCGATGACAGAGATCAACGATCCTTTTCATAACAGTCTTTCTATCAAGGTTTATAACTTTTTCGATTTGCTACATTTCAATTTTTCGTATCATACTGAACATCATCTTTTCCCTAGCATCAATTCAGATTACTATCCGGTCTTGCGAGAAATACTGCAAACTTACTACTCCGATCGCCTCCATTTGCTAACGGCAGGTGAGGCTTGGCGGCAACTGCTAAGAACACCCCGACATTACAAAGATCAGCAAACTTTAACGGATTGGTCGGGCGTAAAGTCTGTCCCATGCCCCTGCATTTCAGCGGCAGCGATCGCGGTCTCTCAGAGAAGCATGAGCGCTAAATCTCTCGCAAATTAGGCGTCCTAGAATTGACGTTTTGAAGAAAACTAGGTGTTGAGTAGAAAAATTAAGCTAAGTAGAGATAATAGAGCTAATTGACTGAAAAAACTCAAGCCACCCTCACCCCAATCCCTCTCCCGGAGCGGAAGAGGGGCTTTAAACTCAAGAAAGTTTCTGGCTCCCCTTCTCCCCGCGTGGGGGAAAGGATTGAAGGATGAGGGGCGTTGAAGCGCAGGAGACGATCGCTCATGCTTACTCAAATTAAGTGGACGCTAGACGAATATCACCGCTTGGTTGATATGGGCATTTTTGCCGATCGTCGTGTCGAGCTGCTATGTGGAGAAATTGTTGAAATGGCTCCCGAAGGAACTCCTCATTCTTACTACAGCGATGAATCCGCTCACTATCTGAGAAACTTACTGGGCGATCGAGCAAGAGTTCGAGAGGCTAAGCCTATCACATTACCTAACCAATCAGAACCCGAACCAGATTTGTCGATCGTTGCGCCGCTTGGAGCTATTTACTTAGCGCATCATCCCTATCCAGAAAATATCTTCTGGCTCATTGAGTTTTCCAATTCTAGCCTGACGAAAGACCTGGAAGACAAAGCTAAAATCTATGGTGAGGCGGGCATCCGAGAATACTGGGTTATGAATCTTCGTAAGATGCAGCTTATCATTTTCCGTTTCCCAGAAGATGGCGAGTATGCCTTTAAACAAACTCTGACAAGTGGGCAGATTAGCCCTCTTGCCTTTCAGGATATTGAAGTATCGATCGATCGCCTCTTAGGAAAATAAGCATCATAGCAGCGCCTTAATATCTGGGCTGCCCGGTGTAAGTTTGTCCTTTAGGCATAACGGCAAATTCGATCTGAGCATTGGTGAGATTTGCCCCGTTTAGGTTGGCTTCAGACAAGTTAGCATAGCGTAAGTCTGCACCGCTTAAATCGGCATTGCTAAGGTCGGCGTGTTGCAGCAGCGTTCCGTAAAGGCTAGCATATTGCAGATTTGCGCGGACTAGCTTAGCAAAAGTTAGATCAGCTTCTCGCAACTCTGCTCTAATGAGCTTAGCGTCTGTTAAATCCGCCTTAGAAAGACTGGTATTGATCAGCTCAGCCTGAGTCAGATCAGAGTGTTTCAGGTTTGCCTGTTTCAGATCTGCTCCGTTAAGCTGGGCTTTAACTAAATTAGCGCTCTGCAAATTTGCTTGATGCAAAACCGCGTTGATTAACTTAGCTTGGACTAATTTCGCCTGACTCAAATCGGCTTGAGTCAATTCAGCTCGGCTGAGGTCGGCATAACTTAAGTCTGCACCGATTAAATTACATTTGACACAGCGATCGATACGATTTAACTGCTCGATCGCCGCTTTACCTGCCAATCCATCAGGCTGTGGCGCGGTTTTTGTCTGAGGGTTGGCTATCGCTGGCTGGGTTAGACCGGGCTGTGACGTAGACCGAGAAAAAATCTCGGTCATGTGAATTGCCATGGGCAGCAAAGCCGCTAAGACTGCAAGAAGCGTAATGACAGACTGAAAGTTCATGGGCTTAACTCATGAGATTAATTCATGAGATTAGAAGGTAGGGGGAACGATCGCGGTTCTACTTTTAGCAATTGATCAAGATTTAATAAGAACAGAGGAGGTTCCTCTTGGATAACCACTAATGCGCTAACGCAGCGAATATTGCCATCTGCTAAATAGGCTAGAGGTAAGGGTTTGAAAGCGGAAAGCGGAACACGCCGTAGACTAGGTTGAGAATATAAGGGGATACCAATAAAATCTCTTAGACTATCTTGAATGATCAGCAAGTAGGCTAGAGATTTTACTCTAAAATTCAGGTTGTCAGGCGGGAAAATCTGTGAAGATGGCGAATCATCTGTTGCCTGTGGTGAGATTGCCTGTAGCGAACTTGCCTGTAGCGAACTTGCCTGTAGCGAACTTGCCTGTGACGAGATTAGCCTAACTTCTGGCTGCTGAATGCCAAAAATCCGCTCTTGGGCATCCACAACTAAAATTTGCCGATCTTGATAGTGGGTAAACCTTAGCCCCTGCCCATCTGGTGCGCCATGAAGTTGACCTAGCGGGATCACTTTTTCGATCGCCTGAATTGGCAGCGTGAAGCCCGTCTGGTAAATGCTAAATACAACTAGCTTCTGGGTGGCTTCCGCCCGACGATTGGCTAAACGGCGCGAAAGGGGAGAGGACATGGGAGGATTTTGGATTTTGGAATTAGCAGGTCAAGCGTTCTGACTCTGGGCTTTTAAATAGCGGCTTCTAGCTCAACCAGACTTTCCAAAGTTTGCAGCAATGCCTGTTCGTTGTAGGGCTTGGAAAAGTAGGCACTTGCGCCTAGGCTCATGGCAAGCTGGCGGTGCTTTTCGCCGCTGCGGGAAGTTAACATGGCGATCGGGATGCGTTCTAGAGGCGGGCTGGCTTTAACTTTTGCCAAAAAGCCGTAGCCGTCGAGTCGGGGCATTTCGATATCGCAGATCACAACCTGAACTTGTAGTCCGGCGCTTAGCTTATCCAGGGCATCCTGTCCATCTTTGGCTTGTGCCACCTGATAACCCGCTTTTTCGAGGGTCAGAGCCAGTAAACGCCGCACGTTGATCGAGTCATCAATCACTAATACCGTGGGCTGGCGATCGCCATATGACTCAGAGGGCATGAGGGCGGCAAGTAGGGCACTGGGTGAACTGCTGGGCGATCGTAGAAGGGCATCGACCTGCGATCGTTCACAGCTTGCAATCCAGTGGAGGAGGTCTGGTATGTTCACTAAAGGCACCACTCGCCCATCGCCCAGAATCGTGCAGTTAGAGAATCCGGCAGGCATCGGCAGACCGCCTTCGACTTTGCGAATGGCGACTTCCTGCTCACCCCAGTTTCGATCGATCTGTAATCCGACTAACTGACTGCCTTGTGTCAGCAGCAGCACGGTTGGGACATTAATACTCGCCTGGGTTTCTAGCCCTTCCGGCTGGTATGCCCGACGGAATTCTAGCCACTGCGACAGCCGAATCAACTGCACCATGGTGTCTTCCCAGGTAAAAGCCTCGTTGCCTGCAGTGGCGATTATCTGCTCTGGAGAGAGCAGCAGCATTTCTTCGATCGCATCAATGGGAAACGCCATTAACATCCCGTGGCTCTCAGCAATTAGCACCCGAGCAACTGACAGCGTAAAGGGAACAGACAGGGTAAACGTGGTGCCCAAACCAGGCTGAGTATCGACCTTAATCTCACCTTGAATTTGGCGGAGGCGATCGCGCACCACATCCATGCCCACCCCGCGACCAGACAGAGCCGTTACCTGCTCGCTAGTGCTAAATCCAGGTTCAAAGATCAATGACAGCAGCTCTTCATCGGTTGCTGCCGTCAGCAGCACTTCGTCTAATCCCATTTGTCGCGCTTTGGCTCGCACTTTGTCGAGGGGAATGCCGCCACCATCATCGCGTAGGGTAATGATCGTCCGGTTGTTACGGTGCAGCGCCCGAATTTCGATCAAGCCCTGCTCTGGCTTACCGCGATCGCTCCGAGTCTGAGTATCCTCAATGCCGTGATCAAAAGCATTGCGCAACAGGTGCATTAGCGGATCGCTGAGGGCTTCCAGAATATTGCGATCGACCAGAGTATTCGCTCCGTAGATCTGAATCTGCACAGGCTTGCCATGCTGAAGCGATAGCTCGCGGATGGCTCTGGGGAAGCGATCGGTAATGTCGGTGAGGGGGCGCATTCTTACCTGGGTCAGCTTGGTACGGAGCTGACGGGAGGTTTTTCTTAACTCCCGTGAGGTTTGTTCGGTGTCCTCCAGACTGATTTCAATATCGCTGCTGACTTCCTGGATCTGAACGATCGTTTCCATCACCTCTTGAGACATGAGGTGCTGTTCGTTGTATTGATCCATTTCTAAGGTATCGAATCCGCCTAGATTTGTGCTATACGATTCATCTAAGCGAGATTCATCTAAGCGGGATTCGTCTGATCCGATGAGTAGGCGCGTTTGTGGGGTGGTGCCAAAGTTTAGAACAGGCAACCCAAGGTTTGGCTGCCCAAGGTTTGACTGCCCAAAGCTTGACTGCATAGAAACGCGATCGTAGGAATTTCGCAACTGCGCATTGGAACGGTCTAAAGTTTGGACTCTTTGGGTAAGCATCTGAACTAAAGTTCGCAGACGCTTTAGATGCAAATCGAGTCCGTTTCGCTCGATCGTCAGTTCTCCAAACAGGTCACTGAGCTGGTCAAGTTGCTTGCTTGGAACCCGCACCGAGTTCTCAGGTGAGTCTTTAATCGTGCTGGGATCTAGCGTAACTTCTGGAACCTGAAATTCAGTATTTTTTTGGGTGGTCTTACTGCTCGTACGAACCGATCGCACGGTAATAGTTTCAGCCGATTCTGGTGCAGTCGGCGAGTCGATCGAGGTAGAAACTGGTTCTTCTAGCAGATCAGGATCATGCATTTCTGGAGTGACTGTCTCCGAAGCTACTGTTCCTAAATTTTCCGTTTCTAGAACAGTTGAGTTTGCCCAGTCTTCAGTACCCGTCCAGCTCTCTGTATTATTCCAGTCTTCAGTACCCGTCCAATCTTCAGCACCCGTCCAATCCCCTGAACTTGTTAAACCTTCAAACAAATCTAGATCAGACCAAGATGCGGCAATCTCACCGTCTGTCTCGGAATCTTCAGATATTAGGTCTAGCATATCTGGGGCAGTATCCAGCGTGGTATCTGGCGCAATATCCAGCGATCGAGGCAAGGCTTCCAGATTTCCCGTTAGGACAAGCGCTTGCGATCGCCGCCACATCTGCAAGGCTAGAGCCGCCACTTCCTCAAGGCGATCGGTTGATGCTGCCGTAATCTGTTGCGATACCGAACCGCACAGCTCAGTAAAAGCGGTCAACTGCAACATTTCTCCCAAGCCACCTAGCTCTTGTGCCAGAATGTCTACCTCTTCTCGCAAACAGGGAGAATGCTCTGCCATCACTGATTCCAGCCGCCCCAAACAGCCTTCTACCTCAGTCTGAAACAGCATTGGAATCACATCCTGACCTTCTTCAGGTGACAGAATGGAGTTGGCATCTTCTGCTTCTGGATCACCTAGCCTGTCATGAAGCTGCTCAAAGATCGGATTAGCGTGGTGATCGAGCCAATGGGAATTTACGCCCTGATAGCCGGGTGACTGAGTGGTAGATGAGAGCGCAGAAAGCGTGGTGCGATCGCACTCAATCACCTGCCGCAAACAGTCCACGCCCGTCAGCAATAGCCCTTCTAGATCCCCATCTACCTCGATCGTATGTCGCTGAATTTTTAACACCTTAAATGAATCTTCCAGACGGTGCGCCATGGCGCTCAAAGCCTGAAAGCCCATCATGCCCGCCCCACCTTTAATAGAATGAGCCGCCCGTAGCGCCGCGTTGATGCGATCGATATCTACACCGCTGCTTGCCAAACCCAACAGCGCCGTTTCCAGCGCTCCAAGATACTCTTGAGCCTCGTCGAGAAACTGAAGCTGAATTTCGAGTTCCTTATTCTGTGTCATAAGCGTGGCTCGGTAGATTGGGAAATTAAGGAATGGGGAATAGAGCGATCGGGCGTATATTATTAGATGTCGGTGCCAACTTCAAACTCACCCACAGAATCCTGTAGCTCTTGCGAAACTTCGACCGTTTGTCGGAGGGCGATCGAGACTTGACGGGAAGACTGAGAAGTTTGCTCAGAAATTTTGGCAATTTGCTTCATCAGCTCGGTGACAACGCCCGATGTTTCTACCTGCGACACGGTAGCTTCAGAAATCGACTGTACTAGCACATCAATTTGACGAGACACATCCATAATTTGGTTGAGGCTAAGCTTGGCATCCTCTACGAGGTGCGTCCCTTCCACCACTTGAGCCGTGCTTTGCTCCATGGCTTCCACCACTTGGCTGGTTTCTCGCTGAATCGTGTCTACCAGCTTTTCGATTTCCTGAGTTGCCGCCGCCGATCGCGCCGCCAGTTCGCCCACTTCTTCGGCAACCACGGCGAAACCTTGTCCCTCTTCGCCCGCACGAGCCGCCTCAATCCCCGCGTTGATTGCTAGCAGGTTGGTTTGCATGGCGATCTGATTAATCAGCGACACTACTCTAGAAATTTGCTGCGACGATTCGCCCAGTCGCTTCACTTTCTTGGCGGTCTCGCCCACGGTTTCCCGGAGTCCTAAAATATTGCGTACGGTCAAATCCATAGCCACGCCGCCCTTCTCAGCCGTAGTCGAAGCCGTGCGTGCCACCAGAGCCGCCTGACGAGCGCTGACGGCGACAGCCTCCATCGATCGCGTCATTTGCTCCACAGAATCCAGCGTCCGGTTCGTTTCTTCCACCTGCTTCAAGGCTTCATCGGTGAGACGCTGAATCGCGCCTTCGTTTTCACCCAGAGACAGGTTGACCTTCACCGCTGACTCTTTCACCTTAGTGACAATCTGCCGCAGGCTCTCGACGATCGAGTTAAAGAAATCGGCAACCGTGCCAATTTCTCCCGCCGTCACATCTGCCCGTACGGTCAGGTCGCCCCGCGTTGCCCCTTCCACATCGCTGAGCAGGTTAATCAACTGCATTTGTAAAGACTCTCGCTGAGCGCGCTGTTCTTCCGACAGAGCCTCTGCCTCTAGCCGAGCCTGTTCGCGCTGGGCAAACAGATTGGCTTGTTCTAGGGCAAATCCAAGCTGCACTGCCACCTGCCACAGCAGGGCAATTTCTGTATCTTGCCACTTGCGCGGTGCCAAACATTGATGGGCGATTAGCAGCCCCACCAGCTCGTTTTTCACCAAAATTGGGGTGACAATGTTTGCCTTCACCTTGAAGGGTTCAAGCTGACCGATATGACAGGGCGTTAAGCCCGATTCGTAGATATTTTCGGTGGCTTTGACGCGACCCAGACGATATTGCTCGACATATTTTTCGGCAAAGCAAGGATCGCCAATCTTCGCGCCCAAAGCCGCCGGATAGAGGCGATCGACAGATTCAGCGACAAACGTGCCCTCCCATTGAGGGTTGAACCAATAGACAGCCACACGATCGGCGCTAAGAGAATCCCGCAAGTCTTGCGTTACCGTATTAAAGATTTGCTGCTGATCCAAAGACTGCCGCATCCGCGAGACAATATAGTTGGCTTGCTGCTCCTGTCGAGCAGCCGTCTGTTGCTGCTGAAGCAGCGTTGCCTGAGTCATGGCATAGCCCACCTGAGTAGACAACTGCTGCATCAGGTCTATTTCTTCTGGCTCCCAAACCCGTGGGCTAGAACACTGATGGACACAGAGCAGACCTACCAAATCATCGCCTGTAATGAGGGGCGCAACCATATTGGCTTGCACCTCTAGCCGCTCCAGAATTTCGCAGTGGCATCGGGAAATTTTAGATTCAGCCAGGTTTTCCATCGTAGAAATTCTGCCGCTCTTGAAGCGTTCAACCGATCCAGGCACTAGCGGATCATAGATCGTCTGTCCCAATGCCTTGATCCAGCCCTCGCCCACCGACTCAGCCGTAATCTCTCCCCCCTTGAAGTCAGGCGTGAATTTATAAATCAGCACGCGATCGACCTTAAACATCGATCGCACTCCTTCAACGGAGGTACGCAAGATCTCTTCTGCATTCATGCTCTGACGAATTCGCAGAGTGACCTCGGTTAGAAGCTGCGCCCGATTAGCGACAATTTCTTGACGGCGATACTGCTCTTTTAGCACCGCCTCAGAAGTGACGACGTTATCCGCCATTTCGTTGAAGGCGATGGCTAATTTACCCACCTCATTATTAGCAAATCCCTCAGCTCTCAC
>CASBQM010000579.1 GCA_949127645.1 Synechococcales cyanobacterium PMM_0036 | reverse complement strand
GGGGCAGGAGATTTGGGTCCTGCTATCACCGCAAATGTCCTGGCGTTTTTCTTGCTATTTTTCTTTACTAGCGTGGCAGGGCTAAACGCAGGGCTAGCAGGTAGCATTTTGCTGATTGGCAAAGTCTGGGATGCTGTTAATGATCCGATCGTCGGTATGTTGAGCGATCGCACTCATTCGGCAAAGTGGGGCAGGCGCTATCCCTGGATGCTATGGGGAGCCATTCCCTTCGGACTCACCTATTTCCTTCAGTGGATTGTGCCCAATTTTGGCGGAGACGCATCCACCAATCAGTGGGGATTGTTTTGGTACTACGTCATTGTTGGCATTTTGTTCAACAGCTTCTACACCATGGTCAATTTGCCCTATACGGCATTAACCCCAGAGCTGACCCAAGACTACAACGAACGAACTAGCCTCAATAGCTTCCGATTTGCCTTCTCGATCGGCGGCAGTATTTTCTCGCTGATTCTGGCACAAATCATTTTTCAAAAAGTCGCTGATCCCAAGCAGCAATATCTCTGGCTGGGCGCAATTTGTGCCGTACTTTCCACGATACCGCTCTACTGGTGCGTGTTTGGGACGCAGGCTCGGAGCCGTAGGATGGCGCGATCGCTCCCTCCAGTAGACGGCTCTGAGTCGCTGCCTTACCTGGAGCAGATGCGAATTGTGTTTAGCAATCGCCCTTTTCTATACGTAATCGGCATTTACCTTTGTTCTTGGCTGGGGGTACAAATTACGGCTGCTATCTTGCCCTACTTTGTGGTGAATTGGCTGGGTCTGTCTTCTAGCACTTTCACGCTGGTGGCGCTGGCAGTGCAGGGCACGGCGCTGCTCATGCTGTTTGTCTGGAGTGCCGTCAGCGCCAGACTGGGCAAAAAAGCTGTTTACGCGATGGGTATGGTGCTGTGGATTATTGCTCAAGCCGGTCTATTTTTTCTAAAACCTGACCAAGCTGCACTCATGTATCCGCTGGCAGTCATGGCGGGCGTTGGCGTATCTACCGCCTACCTGATTCCCTGGTCAATGATTCCAGATGTGATTGAGCTAGATGAGCTGAATACCGGACAGCGACGAGAGGGCGTTTTCTACGGCTTTATGGTACTGCTGCAAAAGATTGGTTTGGCGATCGGTCTTTTCGTCATTGGGCAAGCGCTAAACCTGTCAGGATTCGTGGAAAGCAGCGCCAGTCAGCCAAATCCCGTGCAGCCCGAAAGTGCATTACTGGCAATTCGACTGGCGATCGGACCTTTGCCCACCGTTGCCCTGATTGTAGGTCTGATCCTTGCCTATTTTTATCCCATTACCCGCGAAGTTCATGCAGAAATTTTGCTGAAGCTGAACGAGCGTAAGCGACAGGCTCAAGAGGAAGGATGACAGGCGATCGCCCTTCTGTGCCCCAATCACGATAAAATAGCTAAGAACGTTTGCTTTTGCCGATCGCGCCTACCAACCGCGACTATCGGTTGCGACGAGAGAAAACGGTGGTGGCACGTTCTCACCCCATGTTATCTCTCACCCCATGTTATGTCTCACCCAGTGTCGTAAAAGACTAGGCTTTGTGAAAGAGGTTTTATGAAAAGATTTTTGTCCCGCTTTTTAGCTCTGGCTCTAGTTTTGGTAGTAGGTTTGATGGGTTGCTCTAACGCATCGCCGACCGGATTGACAGGCGACTACCGCCAAGACACTTTGGGGCTAATTCAGACCCTTAAAACTTCTCTAGCGCTTCCTAAAGACGCACCCGAAAGAGGATCTGCACAGGAGCAAGCCAAAAGCCAAATCAACGACTTTTTCTCTCGCTATCGCAAAGATGGGGCTTTGAGTAAGCTCAACTCCTTCACCACTATGCGAACTGCGCTCAATTCTCTGGCGGGTCACTACACCTCTTACCCTAATCGTCCTGTCCCTGAAAAGCTAAAGAAGCGACTGAATCAGGAATTTGGTCAGGTGGAGTCGGCATTACGTCGAGAGTCTTAGTTTAAAGAAGTTTTGATCAAGCACTTCATGCCTTTTCAATGGAGTCCATGGAGCCAATGGAGCGATCGCCAAATTGACCGAGCCTGGTACCTGGGCCTGGGGGTTGTGGCGATCGCTCTTTTTACGCTAAACCTCGACGGATCGGCGCTACGCGACTGGGACGAGGGCTTAGTCGCGCAGGTCGCCCGTGAAATAGCGCAGGGCGGATGGCAAACCTGGCTCTACCCAACGCTGTGGGGCGAACCCTATCTGAATAAGCCGCCCTTGGTGCATGGCATGGTGGCGATCGCTTACAGATTGTTTGGCATTAGCGAAGGAAGTGCGCGCTTGCCGGGAGCGCTGCTGACGGCAATTTCGGTACCGCTGCTGTACGGCATTGGGCGCGAGGTTTTGCAGCGACGTTCAGCCGTTTTTGCAGCCCTGATTTATCTCACTTCACTACCCGTCGTGCGTAACGGTCGGCTTGCCATGCTGGATGGGGCAACCCTCTGCTTCCTAATGCTGCTGATGCTGGGAACGCTCCGATCGCGTCGTAACACCCGCTATACGCTGCTGATGGGTTTCAGCCTAGGGCTAGTTTGCCTAACGAAAGGCGTGATGATGGGAGTTTTGCTGGGGGCGATCGCGCTGCTGTTCCTCACCTGGGATACGCCTCGCTTACTGAAGCTTCCCGTTCTTTGGCTAGGGCTAATCTTGGGCACTGTTCCTGTGGCGCTCTGGTACGGGGCGCAGTGGTTGCACTACGGACAAGCTTTTTTGGGCAACAACTTGGTGAATCAGTCGCTTCAGCGAATCTGGACAGATGTAGAGCAGCATGGCGGCGCTCCCTGGTTCTATGGGCTGGAGATCTTGAAATATGACGCGCCTTGGGTTTTGTTTTTGCCGATGGGCTGCAAGCTGGCTTGGGAGAACCGCAGCTTGAGTTGGGCAAAGCTAGCGATCGTCTGGGGTAGCCTTTATCTGGTCGCCATTTCGTTGATGGTAACTAAGCTGCCCTGGTATGTTCTGCCAATTTATCCAGCCCTGGCGCTGATGGAGGGCGCGGCAGTTTCGGAGCTATGGCAGCAGGGCAGGCATATTGGCGTGAAGCAATTTCCTGAGCCTGTTTATAGCCATATTTGGGTAGGGCTATTTTCCCTTCTGGCGTTGGCGGGTGGGGCGGGAGTGATTTACTTTGGCGCTGTAGCACAAGCAGACGTGCAGATTTTGTTTGGGGCGATCGCTCTGACGATGATCGTAACCGCCGTTTTGTTAGCTCAGCAAGATTCTCAATTCTTGCCTGTGCTAATCTGGGGAACCTATGTTTCGCTGCTGTTATTCGTGGCTTCGGGGCACTGGGTTTGGGAGTTGGCGGAAGCCTATCCTGTTAAGCCTGTTGCGGCGCTCGTTCAGCGGGTGCCTCTGGGTGAGAAGGTCTACACGTCTTATCCTTACAATCGTCCGTCTTTGAATTTTTATAGCGATCGCCCCATTCTTCCATCAGATCCGCAGCAGCTTAAGCGAATTTGGCGGCGATCGTCCCGACCTTATTTGCTTCTGGATCAATCGGCATTGACCCAACTGAACTTAAGGG
>CASBQM010000578.1 GCA_949127645.1 Synechococcales cyanobacterium PMM_0036 | reverse complement strand
TTCAGGAATTTCATTCTTTGCCCGAAAGATACTGTAAAGCATCCAAATCATCAGCGGCGTTTGCCCCAAATCCTTCACCCGATCGCCCAACTTCGGCGCATCAAAAGGGCGATCGAGATAGCGATTTCCCAACGTCACCCCTTGGCGAATAATGCTGTCATCACCAATCTCGCTATAGCCGTGAATAATGATGCCATTCTGATGCTCAATCACCACCCGCCGCCCCAGCTTAACGGTGTAGGGTAAGTCAATTCCATACCCATTCCGAACTTTACGGTAGAGCGACTTATACAAAATGCTGAGAGGCACCCGCAGCAGCTTAGGCTGCACCTGCATCCGCCAAACGCCAAATCGATACACCGCGACTGCTCTAAATCCAGGCTTTGTCCAGTCGCGTCCGTGGGCTTCCCAATCTTCTTGAATCTGCTTCCACAGCGTTAGTGTACTTTCAGAGGAAGACACCATATCTGGTAGAGGATGCTGATCCGTCGCTAAAGCCTTGAGAATACTCAAATTTCTGCCCCCTTGACAATCACGCTATTGAGCAAAAAATCGGTCAGCATTTGAGGCGGGTCAGTATCAGGCTTTTGCTGCAAACCTCGGCGCAACCGCCAGACCGCAAAGCTCAGCGCCCAAGCAATTTCCGTCAAAATGGCATAAGCCCAGCCATAGTTTTTTACAAAAAATCGCCGCCGCGAATCAAACCAGTAGGTCGGTCTGCGCTTGGGCTGACGCTTGGTATCGGTTACACCGGAACTCTGTCCCACAAAATGCACGACTCGACTAGCAGACACATACCAGCAAGGCCAGCCAGCCCGATTTGCCGCCAGACAAAAATCGAGTTCCTCAAAATAGAGAAAATACTTCTCATCCATCAGTCCCGCAGATTCAAACACCTCTCGCCGGACAATCATGCTAGCGCCGGCCACCCAATCCGTCTGACAGTTTACCTCAGACACAGGTGGTGCAACCACCCAACGAGAAAGCAGACTCGACACAAATCCCAACCGCAGCCCCTCGTTCAGCTCACTCCAAACAGAGGGAAACCGGAAAGCCGATCGCTGAGGCGTACCGTCTGGGTCTTCCAATCGGCTCCCAGCAATGCCCACAGCAGGGTTTGCATTCATGAAATCCACTAAGGCATGAATGGCATTGGGACGGACGATCGTATCGGGATTGAGCAGCAAGATATAGGTCGGCGGATTGGGAGATGCCAGCACAGGACGAATGGCAGCATTATTGCCCGAAGCATAGCCCCCATTCTTTTCCAGCGGCATAAAAGTTGCCCAACTGCCCCAGTTATTAACGGCGATCGCCCCCTGAATTTTTTCAACCGATCCATCGCCAGAAGCATTATCCACAACCGTGACATGAGTCTCTGCCAACGTTTTTATTTCATCCACCAAAGAATGCAAAGAATCGATCGTTAATTCAGGCGTGCGGTAGTTGAGGACAACAATCTCAAGATGGGCTGAAATGGGCTGAGTTTTGTCAGACATAAATCCTCTCTAGCTGTTCAGAAGCTCAAGGCTAAGTAAAACATCAATATTAAAGACAAATATCTACGCCTCTTCTATCCAGACTAATCAGAATCTTGAAGGAAAACTATAAAAGCTTACTCAATAGACCGATCGCTTCTAAGAAGATTTGAAAAAGATAGAGTGCAAAGTTTTCGAGAAGAAATAGTTTGAACTTGATGAAAACACGGTGTTACAGGTCATTTTTGCCATAAACGCAAAAATTATGTGATAGCTTGAACGGAGAATTTGGATGCGGGCTGACGTAATCTCAAAGCCGTCTTAAAGCACTCCGTCCTAAAAGTTCCGGATTTTTTAACTTAGGGTAGGGAACAAAAGATTATTAAGGGTTAAGAGCTGACATAACTGGCATAAGCTGCCTCGTATTCAACTACTCTCAGCCGCTACTATTACATTTTTACGCTTAGATTTCTATCAATATTATGAGAGCCACGGTGAACAGGGTTCAAACCATCTCAAGGGAAAAAAATTATGCCGATCCCAGGTTCCAAGAATCTTCCTCTACCCGCAATCCCATCATGTCAATTCAATTAGGGAAAGCGCTCCAGCCAGCCCTTGGCTTGGCGATCGCCGCTTTGACCTCAGCCATTAGTGTTGCTCCCGGATTTGCCCAGACCTCAGCTACTCCGGGCATAACACAAATACCTGCTACTCCGGCTCCTGTGGGTTCGCCTTCCTCAGCCCAACCGCAAAGAACAATACCTTTCTCAGAGGGAGTTCCTGGCTCTGCTGTGAGTCCGGTTCCAGTGCCCGGACTCGCCCCCAATGCTGTACCCAACCGTACGCTAATTCCTCCTTCCCAAGCGTCAACGACCTCTGGCGAAGATACTTACCTGTTGGGAGCAGGCGATCAAATTGGCGTTGATATTTTCGATGTTCCTGAGTTGAGCGGCGCGAATGGAAACTATACCATCCTAGTCGATGGCTCAATTAATCTCCCTTGGGTGGGCAGAACTTCACTTCAAGGGCTAAGTCTTGAACAGGCTTCTAGCAAGCTGACAACTGCCTATGCCCCCTATATTCGAGACCCACGGATTACGGTAAATCTGCTGACTGCTCGGACGCTCAGGATTAGCGTTGTAGGCGAAGTCAAGCGACCAGGTTCTTACATCATTAGCCCAGCCGGGACAACGAATCAAATCTTGGTAGGAGAAGCAGGAGTAGCAGGGGGTGGAGCCGCCAGTCAATGGCCAACCGTGACACAGGCTATTCAGTCGGCAGGTGGAATTACGCAGCTTGCTAACCTCCGTCAGATTCAAATTCGTCGCCCTATCCCCAATGGTTCAGAGCAGCTCATTGACTTAAACCTATGGGAACTGCTGAGGACAGGTCAAATTAGCCAAGACATTACGCTTCGAGACCGAGATACGCTAATTATTCCTAAAGCCGAAACGATCAGTCCTGATGAGGCATTGGTTATTGGTTCAGCAAGTTTTGCGCCAGCAACTATGCGAGTTAGCGTAGTGGGAGAGGTTGCCAACCCCGGAATTGTTGAGGTGTCGCCCAATACTTCTCTAAATCAGGCATTGCTCTCTGCTGGAGGATTTGACAAGCGGAGAGCCAGAACCAGCCGAGTTGATTTAGTTCGTCTCAATACAGACGGTACAGCCGTACGACGAACCGTCAAGATTGATTTGGCATCTGGCATCAGCGAGGAAACCAATCCCTCCCTTCGAGATGGCGACACCATTATTGTTGGGCGTTCTGGACTGACTGGAGTGAGAGACTTTCTGGACGATGTCTTTGGTCCTGTCAACAATGTTGTAGGGAGGATTTTTGACATCTTCAATGTCGGTGATTAGAAAGTATTTGAAATGAGTAGAATGACTGGAACTTAAAACTATGCCCCTGTATCAAGTTGAGTAAATGTCAATTTCAATGAAGCGGTGGTTGTCTTACAGGTTACAGTTTAGGAACAGGGTTAAACTGCCAGCAAATTTTTAGAGTGCAGCAAATCGAAAAAAGAAGAAAGCCTGCTGTAGCGAATGCTGAACAGGTATAAAACAACCCCTGAAGATTATTGACTTTAATCAGCTTTAGGGTTCAGAGGCTTTAGGGTTCAAGGCTTATGGAGAGTCCACGCCACTTTCCAAGCGTTAAGCCTGAGTTGACACTAGCAACTCGTATTTTTTTGGAGTGGGTTACTTAAGCGAGACAGAGGTCAACATGGAGACAGAACAGACATCTCAAGCCCTATCCCCTAAGCGGAGTCGATCGCTTATTCATTCGCCGCAGACTGAATCCGATGATCTGGATAATCCACCGAATAAAGGGCTAAATCTGCGATCGCTAGGCAGAACAATGCAGCGCCAATCTTTGCTAATTGCGGGAGTGGCAACCGTTGTAGCAGGTGCAGCTGCGCTCAACGCCATCAATATTCCGCCTTCTTATCAAGGCGATTTTCAGCTTTTGGTTGAACCCGTGACCAATGCGGCTAGAAGCGTTGATCCTCTGACGGTGACTCGCACAGATGGTGCTGTTCCAGGTCGTGATACGTTCACATTAGATTATCCTACCCAGCTTCAAATTTTACAAAATCCCCAGCAGCTAGACTCTATTGCCCAGGAAGTTCAAAAGAAATATCCAGACTTTTCTGCTGAGGAGCTGCGCACGGGGTTAACTGTGGAACGGTTGGTTGATCAAGACGCGCCTGATCCAACCAAGATTATTAAGGTTATTTATAGAGGCGGCGATCCGGGTCGGGTGCAGGAAGTCTTGCAGGTCACGGCTGATCAGTACTTACAGTACAGTTTGAATAATCGTAAAGACAGCTATAGTCAGGGCATTAAGTTCATTGAGGATCAGCTCCCTGAGATTCAGCAGCGAGTTAGTAAGGTTCAAGATGAATTGCAGCGGCTTCAGCAGCAGTATGGTCTGATCGATCCAGTGGCGCAAGGCGGACAGATCTCAGGGCAAATTAACGCCATTTCTACGGAGCAGTCAGCCAGTCAACGTGAGCTAAAGGAGCAAAAAACGCTCTATGATAGCCTCCAGCGACAGCTACAGTTGTCTCCCCCCGAAGCTCTTGCTGCCTCTGTCGTGAGTCAAGATCCTAACTATCAGGCTACTCTGGGAGCCATGCAAGAGCTTGACGCACAGTTGGCGATCGAGCGAGCGAGATTCAATGACGCTAGCCCTGTAGTTTCGGCTCTGCTAGAGCGCAAAAAGAATCTAGAAAAGCTGCGTGATGAGCAAATCAAAGGCATCTTGAGACAGAATTTGCCGGGTGGTTCGCAAGATAAAGTCACGCCTTATCAAAACGAAATCCGCTTAGGGCTAATTCAGCAACTTGTGGCTACCGCTAACCAGATTCAAATTCTGGAGGTTCGTAATCAAGAGATTAGCCAGTCTAGAGGCGATGCTGAGCGTAAACTTCAGCAGTTTCCAGCCGTTGCTCGTCGCTATGCGGATTTGAGCCGAGAGCTAGAAATCTCAACTCAGACGCTAAATCGTCTGCAAACTCAGCGAGAAACTCTGCGAGTTGAATCGGCTCAGACCCAGAAGCCTTGGGAAGTGATTTCTAAGCCCTCAATTCCTCGGAATGCAGAAGGCACTCCTCAATCTGTACCCAGCAAAGCCTCGAACTTAATTATTGCTGGCGCTGGATTAGGTCTAATTTTGGGAACGCTTTTGGCGCTGTTACGCGAAAAGTCGCGCAACGTTTTTTACACCGTCGAGGATATTCAAGAAGCAGTGCAAATGCCTCTGATTGGCATTATTCCCTTCTCAAGAGGAGCAAAACAGTCGCTTGATTTTCCGGTCGGATTTGATACTGCCAGAGAGGAGGAGAGTCGGCTAGAAACGGCTTCTTTCCGCGAGGCATTTAGCGACTTGTATTCCAATATTCGTCTTGCTGAGCCACCCATTCGATCGCTCATGGTCTGCTCGGCGCAAGAAGGAGACGGCAAAACCACAATCGCCCTTTATTTGGCTCAAACGGCAGCCGGAGCCAATCAGCGGGTGCTGCTGATTGATACCAATATGCGATCGCCACAAATTCATACTCGGCTGAATCTACAAAACAAGGAAGGATTAAGCGATCTGTTGACCAGCAATCGCAACCCAGATGATCTGAGGCTAGTAACGCTGTCTGAGAATCTGTTTGTGTTGCCTGCGGGTCCTTCTGTTGCCGGCGCGGCGCGGCTGCTAGGAAGCGATCGGATGCAGTTCCTCATGGAGCAGTTTCAATCTAAATATGACCTGGTGATTTATGACACCTCGCACTTGTTTGGCTTGACGGACGCTAGCTTCCTAACCACCCATGTCGATGAAATTCTGATGGTGATTGCAGCAGGTAAAACCAACCGAACTGCTCTTGAGCGGGTGCTGAACAAGCTGATCGCTCTCCATGCTCCTGAAGTAAATCTGGTGACAAACTATCTTCGAGAACACAACAGCCCAAATAATGTCTACAGCAGCTACAACCCCAACATCAGCCGGAGAGGAAATTAGGAGATTCAAATGGGCTTTCCTAGAAGCTCACTTGAATCTCTCGTAACAAAACCCTTAAATTGCCAGACGACTGATCCGTTTGGGCTGCAAGCGAGACGAAGCCGTTAATCGAGGCGAAGCGATCGTTGGGCTATTGGATTGCGTTACCAGAGTGATGACGGTGACTTCGGGTGGACAAAATAGCCGTCCCGGCAGATAGGTTCCCAGACCGCGATTGACGTACAAACCGTTGTCTCCCACGTAGTGAAACCCCTGTGCCCATTCCCAGTGCAGGACAACTTTGTGATGTTCTTCACGCATATAGGGAATCCAGCCCCGTAGCCGCTTAGGCACAGAGCGGCGAACTGTTTGATACCAAGTTGGGACAGGGCCTAGACCCGGTATGACAATTTGCCCCCCGTGAGTATGCCCTGATAGCTGTAAATCTACCCGCCAGGTTTGGAGTTTCGCCGCGCTGTCAGGGTTATGGGACAAGACAATTCGGGGCACAGAGGGATCAAGTTGAGATAGGGCGATCGCGGGGTTAAACTCCCGCGACCAAAGGTCTGCCAGACCCACGATCGGCAATCCTTGACCGAAAGGATAAGCAATTTGATTCCACAGCACTCGAATTCCTGCTTGAGTTAGGGCGGAACTCACTTTTTCTTTAGAGCCGTTGGGATAAATGTCATGGTTGCCTAGCACTGCATAGATTCCCAATCGGCTTTTCAACTGCTGGAGTCGCAAAGCCAGCTCCTCGATCGGACTGGGATCATCTGTGACGTAATCTCCAGTCAAAACAACTAGATCTGGATTGACTTGATTAGAGGCAGCGATCGCCGCTCCCAACATTTGATCAGACAATCGCAGCCCGTCAAAGTGCAGATCCGAGAGTTGCACGATCGTCGTTCCATCCAGAGCCGTAGGTAGCCCAGCAATCTCGATGGAGAGGCGATCGACCCTCAAAGCTCCTGACAATAGTTTATGCATGACGCTGAGTCTTCTCCTGAGCGGTCACTCCAGCCTAGCAAAGGAAGCAGCCCTACCCTGTGTCATCCAAACAACACTGTTGTCTCCTATCTTTATGAAGATATGAGTCTCATAAAGACGGAGGGTTATCTTGCAAATAGGATAACTATTTTCTAGAAAGGGTTACACAGTGCCGCTTTCAGAAACGAAACCGAGACTTGTGAGAATCTTAACCAGAAGCAAATTGATGTGATGTTTATTTATTTTGTATTATGATCTGCGATCACCTGATTCTAAGTTTAAGGAAGTTCCTATGGCTTGAGCCATACTGAGCTTGTGCATAATTGATGGTTAAAGCCCTGAATAGTGATCTAGCGCTCGATCGGGTCTTTAGAGATTTATTAAATACTCTTAAAGAAGGTCAGAAAATTCAGTTTTCAAAACAAACATAAAACTCAATATTGAGATTAAACAAATTGCCACAACTGTTTCATTGCTGGAGAATTAGGGCAAAGTAATGATGTGGCTCATACCTGAACTGCTGGGCAATACGTTTCGAGAGGATACATTTCAAGATGTCTGTCGTTTTACAAATAGCGGGTCGATCGATCACGGCTGACGAGATGCTGCCCTTAATGGCAGGCTATCAAATGCTGCCACAGTTTGTGCAAGAGATTTTGATTGATCAGGCCATTGCTAGCATTGAGTGCGATTTGGAAGAAAGCACGAGTGCTGCCCAGCAGTTCTATACTCAAAATCAGATTACGAATGATGAAGAACGGCAAGCCTGGTTAGGGCGATATGGCATGGTGCAAGCTCAGCTAGAGTCGCTGTCAACCCGTGAATTGAGAATTGAAAAATTCAAGCAATCCACCTGGGGATCTAAGCTAGAGTCCTATTTCTTGAGCCGCAAAAATCAGCTCGATCGCGTGATTTATTCGCTTATTCGTACGCAAGATGTAGGAACAGCTCAAGAGCTTTACTTCCGCATTCTAGAAGGCGAACAGTCTTTTGCAGAGCTAGCCCGAACTTATTCTCAAGGCCCAGAGGCGCAAACTGACGGTCTGATTGGACCTGTCGAGCTGAGCGTCCCCCATCCCATCTTGGCGCAGCTCTTATCTTTAAGTCAGCCTGGGCAAATTAATCCCCCAACTCGCGTGGGTGAATGGCTGGTGCTAGTTCGGTTAGAAAAGTTTATTCCTGCTCAAATGGACGATGCAATGCGTCGCCGTCTATTAACTGAATGCTTTAATACTTGGCTGCAAGAACAGCTCAGTCAAGTTGGTTCTCTCGCTCCCGGTGATTCTGCTGCAATTCCTACTGCCCCATGACTTATACCAAATCTACGGT
>CASBQM010000577.1 GCA_949127645.1 Synechococcales cyanobacterium PMM_0036 | reverse complement strand
ATATAGCCCCGGACGCTGTCTCGCATGGTTTTTCGCAATTGCCGCACGGTGGAGACAGGCAGGTTTTGCAACGAAAGATTTTGCAATAGCTCTTTGAGGCGGGCTTGAATGCCCAGAGAAGTGACCAGTTCGGCAATGCGGGCGTTGCTCTGTTCCCGATCGTCCAAACAGTAAGTCCGCAGTCGCGTCAGGGTATTGCGCACCCCAAATAAATTGGCAACCACCCAGTAGGTGCCGCTAGTCTTCTCACGCAAGCCTTCGTCAATTACCCGAATATTGCGATCGGTCAAAAAATCGACTAGCGCCTGTCGAATGGCATCAGGCGGCAATACGGTCTGGAGCAGCCAATCGGAGAGCTGAACTGCCTGTGCTTCGGTTAGCCTCAGCTCTAGAAGCACCTGATCAAAAATTTGGTTAAGCTGAGTTTCCAAAAAGTCTTCGCGCCGCGCCATTACCTTAATCAGGCGGGGTAATGACTGCCCTAGCAGATCTCTGAGGATATTGGCAACAATCTTGATCGCCTTTTCTTCATTGACTCCCTGAGCTTGTTCTAGCGCCAGACCCAGTAGCCAGTAGATTGCCGCCTGGATACGCTCGGTTTGCAGCAGCTTCCGCGCCAGATTTTTTAGCTCGTCAGGAGTCAGCAGCGATCCCATGATGGTATCGGCGATGCGCTTTGCCAGACGCTCCTGGTTGCTAGGAATAAGGCCGGGGGTGAAGGGAAGCCGTCTGCCGCCAATATACAGCGCCCGATAGGGGCGAAACAGCATCTTGATGGCAATGTCATTGGTGAAGTAGCCAATGATGCCACCCACGATCGGCGGTGCCGCTAGAGTCCAGAGAGTCGCAAGATCCAAGGGAGGTAAGAATTGGGGTTAAGGATAGAGGGTTCTTAAACTATTATTTCGTAGCAACCAGAATTCCCATCAT
This sequence comes from Synechococcales cyanobacterium PMM_0036, assembly GCA_949127645.1. Classification (GTDB taxonomy): domain Bacteria; phylum Cyanobacteriota; class Cyanobacteriia; order Elainellales; family Elainellaceae; genus Drouetiella. Next base: position 4,492 of record CASBQM010000577.1, on the reverse strand, counting down.
ATCGGCAGCGATCGGATAATGCACCGCATGGGAAAATCCGGCTTGGTTAGCCAGAGCAACCTGTTCCGTGCCAGTGGGAAAGCGATCGAGACTAGGGCTGATGTAGGCATATTCCTCTCGCAGCCCCAGACTTTCAGCCATAGGCACCACGAGGGTATCGAGATACCACTGTTGCAGACCACGCAGAGTCGGACTGCTAGGGCGATGAAAGTCGAGAATAGCAACTTTGGCTCCCGGCTTCAAAACGCGCTGAAGTTCTTGAAGGCTTCGCGGAATATCGGTGACGTTGCGCAGACCGTAGCCCATCGTTGCTGCATCAAACTGATTGGCATCAAAAGGAAGCTGAAGGGCATCGCCTTCTACCCAGGTTATGGGCAGCGAATGAAAGCTTTGCTCAGCCCGCCGCTGAGCCGTTGCCAACAGCGCTGCCGAAAAATCTAGCCCATAGACGTGCCCTTCATCAGCTTGCCCTTCCCCTATTTTCGCATTGCTCACCTGTCTAGCCAACATCTGGGTTAGGTCACCACTGCCGCAGCAAACATCCAAGCAAATCGAGCCAGGAGCGGCATTGCTCCACTTAACTGCCATTCGCTTCCAGACTCGATGAAGTCCTAAGCTAAGCCGATCGTTAAGGCGATCGTACTCAGGGGCAATGCGATTAAATATCGTTTGAATGTCTTGAGCAATGGGAGAGGCAGGTGAGTCGGCAGAAACACTATTTGCAGAAGCACTATTCACAGAAACACTGCGGTTAGTTTACAAACTAATCCTACACAATCTGTGAGGCAGACAGTTTGCGGGTTAAGCATTGAATACTTGGGAGATTTCCGAACTGCAAATTTATTGCAAATCTACTAGGCGCAAGCGATCGCCATGCCAATCTGTTGAGTTGCCAGATCAATTAGCGTTAGTTCGTCAGTTTGAAAGAGATGGGGTTCGCTCCATTGCAGCAACAGGACGGCAAGTACCTGACTCTTGAACATCACGGGAGCCACTAGACGCACCTGGATATTCTGGATAGTTAGGTCAGTTTGGCTCAGACTCGAAGCTGGATCAGCCGTAGGTTGCATGGAGGACTTTTGCAGAGAAGACTGGAGTTGGCGAGTGGCGATCGCTGCTTCTACTAGAGGATCTTGAGCAAGAGACTGTGCCTGACCAGAATCCTCTCTTTCAGAACCATAAACTCCCTGTGCCCCCAGAGATCCCTCAACTCTCTGAATAATGCAGCGATCGGCACCCAAGACTTTGCTACAGGCATCGGCGATCGGCTTGAGGCAATCATCTTTGTGGGTCGCCTGAGCTGCAGCCTCAATAATCATGCTGAGTAAGGTAGTCTGAGCCTGGGCGCGATGCAGTTCTTCAGTACGCTGCTTAAGCAAGTCGTAGGTTTCAGCCGCTCTTTGCACAACGCCCTTTAACTCGTGGGGGTCCCAAGGCTTAGTAATGTATTTGTAGACCTGCCCAGAGTTAATCGCCTCCACCAGATCTTCAACATCGGTAAAGCCTGTCAGAATGATCCGCATGGTATCAGGAAACTGAGGCACAGTCTTGCTCAGAAACTCAGTTCCCTTCATTTCTGGCATTCGTTGATCAGAAATAATCACCGCGACTTCGCCCTCAGATGACAAAATTTCTAGCGCCACGATGCCGCTCTCAGCCCTCAGAACGGTGAAATCTCTCCGGAAGGTGCGGTAAAGCAAATCAAGATTGTCTGGCTCATCATCCACGACCAGCATCTTAGGTTTTTGGGGGCGCTCTACATTCATATACTGGCTAACTCAAATCAGGGTTGCTTCGCTTAGTCTTGCCACTTTTGACTCAGTTCTAACTCTGTAATGGAGAGTAATAGAAAAGTTGACACAAATGCTTGCGTCAATTCTGGCGACATGACCCAAAATCATTGGGGACACAGCTTAGCTACGCCCCCAATCTTTAAGCCGATAATTTTTTGACAGCGATCGCAAAGAGGCAATGCTCGACGCTTATCCTACCTTCACCTAGCTTTGCCGCAGACTCTCAAGAATCGCTAATATCAGCAACTAGGCGATCGAGCAGCAGGCGATTCAATCTTGCTCAATTCAATCTTGCTCAATTCATTCTCACCCAACCAGCGCGACGAAAATCTAGCGTAAGCACGATCTACCGAAAACGACGCTTGCGACGAGCCATAATTGCTTTGCGCTTGAGCTTCTCTAGAGGCGTCTCAAAATGGCGATGGCTCTTAACATCCGCCAGAATGCCCGCTTTTGACACCTCTCGCTTAAACCGCCGTAGAGCAGACTCAATTCCTTCGTTATCACCTAAGACCACTTGGGTCATTCTGGGTTCTCCTTAACTTCAGGGCTTTAAAAATAACTAAACCAGCAAAAATAACTCAATCAGCCACACGCGACATAACTGACTATGACATTTTAGGAATTATGGGCTGCTTCGGCAATACAAATTTTAAGGTAAATCTTAGATAATCAGCGAACTAAAGATAAATTCATGGAACCAAAATTGGTTGTGAGGGCGACGTTGAGGGTTTCGAGTGCTTGCACTAGCCATTCGACCGCTTCACGAGCAGACATTTCATAATGGCTAAATAAAATAGAGAGCCGCCGCTCTAGGCAAGGTCTGACCTTGCGGCAAATCAGGACAATTTTGAGCAAGATGGCAATGGTGGCGATCGGACCTAAATTAGTGATCAAGTCGATAAACATAAAGTGATTGGGGCTTTGAGACCTGTCGGCAACCAGAAAGTTAAGCAGATGGTTGCAGATGCGAATGAGCCAAAAATCGTTGAGGCGCTGCTGGCTGCTGTCGGGCAAGACATCTTGCAGATAGTGGTAGAGCTGGTTGTTAAACTTGCGGTTGCCATAGGCCGGATCAACCGAAGCTGTAATGTACTGATATAAGTCGTCTTTGAACGATCGAATAGAGGGCGATGCTCCGACATGGGTCATAAAGTTGAGCGCAATATCTTTATGAGTCCGCGATCCTTCAATCTTGCCAACATAGTGATGCAGCGCTTGCCCCAAATCCTGATCGCTGAGCAGCGTGGGGTTAGTGACCGGAAGGATGATGTGTGGCGGGGGGGCGAGATTGGAGCATTGAGCAGAGTGCGATCGCCGGGCTTGATACGTGACGTATTGCGAGAGGTCAATCTCGAACTGTTTTTGTCGGACGAGCTGGATTTTCTGTACGATTGTTTTCTGTTCTTGCGTACTCTCATCGCTCAGAAGGCAGTGCTCATACAGGTAGGGATAGCGACGAATCAGCATTCCTAGGGGACGATTGCCCTGAGATTCGGCAGCTTCAGTCAACACCTGAGCCAGACGGCGCAGCGTCAAATATTGCTCTGTTTCGGTAAATTGATTGATGAGGCTGTGCAACCGTTTAATGGTGTAGGAATGAGTGGCGCTGATGCCAAACGCATGAGGCGGCGACTCAAACAGCTTCACAAGCTGCGGAATTGCCAACTGCGACTGAGGACGAGCTTGCCAGCGGTTGATCAAAATGTGGCAGCAGCGATTGAGAATGTAGCGAAAATCTTCGGTTGCCAGATCGGAACCCACAATTTTTTTCAGCGCCTGAGCTATCTCCTGATCTGGATAGCCCGTCCCGTTTAGAAACAGCGTTTGAAAACGCGTGATCATTTCTGTAGGCGACTCTAGCTCAATCCAGTGCAGCAAGTGATCGTAGATCTGCTGCTCTTCTTGCATGATGGGGCGATTGTAGCGACTCATCTGACGATCGGTAACCACAGTTGACAGTTCCAATAAATTTCAATATCCGTGAAGCCAAGACTTGCAGCCCAAGACTTGCAGCCAATGCTTGAAGCGCCAGTATCCGTAATAGACGGTTATGCTTGTGCCTAGCGTATCCGATAATACTCGGAATACATGATTAGATCTTGTGATTAGTGTCACTGCAAATTTAAATTTATGACTAAGCTAAGCATTTTCACGCTGGTTTGAAATCTTTGAAGCTTCAAACATCTAATTACTATCTACGTGTTTTCACTCAGACTAGATTTAAAGTATTACTTAAATTGCCCAATTGCGTAACGGTTAATTCGATCGCCCCATTTGCGAGAGGGTGATTGGCAGGAGTATCATGGCTGCTAGCTCATCTAGCGCTCATTTTATCCGGCTCTGATCTATCGGAATTTACTTATATAACTAGAGTACCCAGCATGGCTTGTCGAGTTTCCTTGGGTCAGTTAATTGAAATTTTGGGTGCTACGCCCATTAATTTGGCGGCAGACGCTTTGTCACAAGATGCTTTGTCACAAAGTGCGATCGGGGTTGTGACGGATAGCCGTAATCTTCAACCCGGTGAAGTCTTTTTGGCCCTGCGGGGCGATCGCTTTGATGGGCATGGGTTTGTGCCAATGGCAATTCGACAGGGCGCAATTGCCGCTATCGTCGATCGGGTTGATGATCGGTGGCATTGGTGTAATGAATATTATGCTTGTCTCGGTTACGGAGCGGACGCGGGAGATCGGTAT
>CASBQM010000576.1 GCA_949127645.1 Synechococcales cyanobacterium PMM_0036 | reverse complement strand
TATTTTCCACGTTATTACATGTCATGAATATCATTACCATATCCACTGCGGAAATCGTTGCGGTTGTGGCTTTGTTTGCGCTGGCTGGTCTGCCTCATCCGGCTCTGCGATGCCCTCACCTTTACCGGGCAAAATTCCGCTGTGAAAGGACCTTTTTCAGGTGAGAAAGACAGAGAAGCTGTTAATTCGTAGGGTCCAGGTTACCGTCAGAGATTAATCACGGCGTACATTTTTTCCTTAGACACAAGTCGTTGATGCGCCACTACAGATTATCGCACGGTGGATGGAGGAGGCAACATGCCTGTGCGGAGTGTGGGCGAAGAATGAGCAGGTGCGCCCCGGCCTGCCGTGCGGTATCTGTTTGACTAGTTCCCGTTAACTAAAACGATTTGCCAGTTTGCAGAATCCAACTGGTGCGGCATCGTGTTCTGGCACATCCCCTTTGAGGACGATTTCTGTCGTATTCTCGCCACATGTAATCGCGCGGTTGTTGTATATGCATGTACAGTATATATTAAGCCAGCATACAAAAAAGCAATGGGACGATAACTGTCGAATTTTCGCCGTATGTGATCGTGTGGTTATTGTATATGCATGAACAGTACATATTTGGTCAACAATTTGACCAAAAAGTAATGGAACGTTTTTGCGTTTTCGGGCCAAACAACAACAACATGGTGAATGGCATTCCTTCCCGCACGCGCTGTTGAGTCATCGTTCTTGATAATAGGAGTCGCTTTCGAAGTAAGACTGATTTATTAGTAAAAAAACAAACGCGAAATCAAAAAAAAATAATGTACGCTGTCCAGCCGTCCGCCCGGCTCCTCTAGAGGCACCTTCTCCGTTGATGTAACTGTTAACAGAAAACAAAAAAAGCATTGTACATTGTACAAGTATATTAATGCGCTACTTGTATAAAGTACCTCGCGTCAGTGATTCTTCCCGCCGCGGTGCTGCGCCAACCAGTCCATTCGCGCCGTGCCAAACCAGCTCTTCTCTGTATCCGCGTAGTCCGCAGGGCCGGCTGGTGGATGAAATCGCAGAAAGGTGCTGGCCGGTGTGTAGGAGGTCAGCTCTTCCAGGCGAATCTGGGCCGCCGGAGACCATTTCTTCTTCAGCAAGGCTTTGATGTCTCTTTCCGTGATGCTCACAGGTCCGCGGTGGCGGTGGGGCTTGGACAGGAGATGCGCCAGAAAGTTTTTCGTTCGCCCGAACGGGATGACGCAGAAATGGCAGAACCGACCGTTGTCCAGCTTGTGCATCCTCTTGTGATGATCGGTTGCTTGCACTTCCCCCAGTCCATCAGCCAGGCAGTGTTTGCAGCCAGATCCCGACCCAGCGGGGCTTTGCTGCCGGCCTTCGTCGGTGCTATCGTCGCTGCTGGCCGCGCGCCTGCGTTTGCCAGGCGCGTTTGCCCTGGAGCCGGATGCCGTCGGAGTGCCTGGCGGCTGAACGCTTGCGGCACGAGCTCTAGTCCGCCTGGTCCACTGATTCAGCCTTCCGATCATCGTGGCCTCGTTCTCCTTCTTGGCGGGGCTGGCGTCGGCGATGAGGGCCGGCGAGCTGTCCAGGTTGGCAAGGAAGTCCAACAGTTCCTCCGGCACGTCGCGTCTGTTTGCCGGGTCTGGCTTGTAGGTGCTCTCTTCAAGATGCAGCAGACCGTAATCCCACACAAACTCCCCGTCCGGCTTGTATACTGCAAAAAAGAAACAACCCCACAACACCGAACAGTTAACTGTCTGGTTCACCTAACGAATCACACATTGACGTATCGTTATGTCTCACCTGTTCGACCCGCCATGAATCGCACCGAGTGTTCGTTCAGAACGGCTTTGCGGGCCGTCCAGTCTGCCGCATCTGCCCAGCGCAAGATGTAGCCAAGCTCGTCGGCGGTTGCCCTGTTGACCACGCAGGCGTCTGCCACCCTGCGGGCAATCCTCCCAACCACATCCATCCAGGCCTCGGTGATGAAGTTCTTGGCCGTTGCGATCCCCATGCCAAAGTTGTGTACTTCGTGCAGCACCCCGCCTTCCAGGATCATCTGCCAGCCAGGCCGCTGCTCGAAAAAGTATTCTTCCAGTCCATACTTTGCTCTCAGTTCACGAGAGGGCGCCTCGGACTTGGACTGCCACCGGTGAAAACAGGGACTGTGCATCCCCTTCCTAAACTCCTTCGCGTAAAGCTCGAGCACCTCCGGCAGCTGCGCCCATGGGGTGCACACCCACAACTTGTAGCCGGCCAGGCCGCGGAACGTGTTCGTCGAAGGCAGCATCAGGTCTTCCAGATGGTTAACCGTGAAGGTACCGGTCAGATTTCCCGCGTAGGTCCATGCCTTAAACAACCCAAGACCCGGGCCGAATCTCGCAAGGACTCTCTCAAACTTCGGATAGACGAGAAACACGTCGTCGAAGGCGTTGAAAATCCCCAAGGACTTGTCCCAGCAGCTGCTGAATGGCGTTCGGTAAAGCGGGTGCGTTGTGAACTGCGGATAGGGCTTGGCTTGCTGGGTCTTGAGGACGTCGTAAATGAATCCGACTTTGTCGGGGGCTGTGGACAGTGCGGCCAGCGCCTCTTGAGATTCGGCTGAGGCGAAATCGTTGAGCGCCTCCTGCAGAATATTGGTCAGGCGTCGTGCGTTTTGGCCACCTTTGGGTTTTTCCACCTCGTCGACCGGATGCCAGCCGTCTGCAGTCGCCTGGAGAAGCCGCTTGTTGTCTACCGCCGTCGCTGCATAAACGACGTCTTTGGCCAACTCGGCTGGGGATGCCTGGGACATTCCGGCCGGGGTTGGCGGGTCGCTGTTGGAGTAACGGGAGGCCAGCTGAGCCCGTAGAGCCTGGCGTCCCTTGGCCTTGACTGTTTCAGACAAAAACACGGCCTCCGTCCAGCCGTTCTCTGCAGTTATGAGGGCTTTAGCCGCCAGGACGACTGCTGCTGACTGACCCGTGGCCTTGAAGTCCAACCAAAAGTCGACGGGGCCGTACTTCGCAGGCCCGTTGAGCTGAACACACGCGGCCCCCACCCGCACGAAGAGTTTCCGCTGTTGACGCGTCATCACCCCCAGCATCGCCGTTTTCAGGTCGGTTTTATTGTCGACAATGCGCTGGCTCTCCTTGTCGGTGAAAGAAATATGCAGGCCGCGCTGCGCCGGTCTGCTACGAAAAAATGCAAAAAGAAGGCTAGGGTCAGTCAGGGGTGGTACGTTTTCAACATTCACCATGGATTAATTGACAACCATTCAGAACAATTCCTGCCTGTAAACTTCCTGCCTGTAAACTTCCTGCCTGTAAACTCCCTGTCTGTAAACTTCCTGCCTGTAAAATTCCTGCCTGTAAAATTCCTGCCTGTAAAATTCCTGCCTGTAAACTCCCTGTCTGTAAAC
>CASBQM010000575.1 GCA_949127645.1 Synechococcales cyanobacterium PMM_0036 | reverse complement strand
GTTTTCCAGAGGTGTCACCGAAGACGTTGTTCCAGACATTCGCCTTACCCGTGCCAAAGACGGCAGCAACGGACAGGCTATTTTCTATTTCGAGAAGCCCAGAGCCTTGGGAGACGATCGCAACGACGACATCACGGGTATGTACATGATTGATGAAGAAGGCGAAATCTCTACAAAAGAAGTCAACGCCAAATTCATCAACGGCAGACCTGCTGGACTGGAAGCCTTCTATGTCATGAAGAATCCCGAAGAGTGGGATCGGTTCATGCGCTTTATGGAACGCTATGCCGACAAGAATGATATGGGCTTTAACAAAGCAGAGTAGAATCTTGAAGGCGTGAGCGCTGGATGCTTTAGCGCTCCTCTAACTGCTTATGACTCACCTTCCCCATCCTGATACACAGCCGATCGCCGTTCGCTGCGCGGTCATTACCGTTAGCGATACCCGATCGCCCGAAACCGATCGCAGCGGTCAGCTTATCCAGGCACTATTGGAAGGAGCTGGGCATACGATCGCCGATTATCTGCTGGTTAAAGACGAGCCGATACAGATTCAGACCCACCTGCGATTATTGGGTCAGCAGTCGAGTTTAGACGCAATTATTCTCAATGGCGGCACGGGTATCGCTCCCAGAGACACCACCTACGACGCGATCGAGCAGTTGTTAGACAAGACGCTACCCGGATTTGGTGAGCTGTTTCGCTGGCTCAGCTACGCAGAAATTGGCTCACGGGCAATGGCATCACGGGCGATCGCCGGAGTCTTTCAGGGAAAGCTAGTTTTCTCTGTACCCGGCTCCTCAAACGCGGTGCGCCTTGCCTTAGAAAAGCTGATTTTGCCAGAGCTAACCCACTTGGCTCGGCAACTCAATCCCGATCGCTAGTGATGCTCTGGATAGGTAGGTTTTAAGGCAGGATGGTTTTTAAGGCAGGATGGTTTTTAAGGCAGGATATGAGTACGCTGAAGTCATGCGATCGGCATTCTTCAAAAAAATCCTGCTAAAATCTCACCCTTCACACCCTCAAGCTTCATGACTCCTCGCCGCATTTTAGATCTGCTCAGAACCGGACAGCCTGATGAAACCGTCACCATTCAGGGCTGGGTACGCACCAAGCGCGAACTAAAAGAATTTTCGTTTGTGGAAATGAATGACGGCTCTTCCATGGCGGGGCTTCAGGTAGTCGTGAACCAGGCAGTGCCCGACTATGCCGAGCTGGTGAAAAAGCTGAACACGGGAGCCTCTGCCGAGATCTCTGGCGTGCTGGTAGCTTCTCAGGGTAAGGGACAGCGGATTGAGCTGCAAGCCTCAACTGTGACCGTCTATGGCGAAGCCGATGCCGAAACCTATCCCTTACAAAAAAAGCGACACTCGTTTGAGTTTCTGCGATCGATCGCCCATCTTCGCGCCCGTACTAACACCATGGGAGCAGTCTTTAGGGTGCGGAATGCCTGCGCGGCGGCGGTGCATAGCTTTTTTCAGGAGCGCGGATTTCTGTGGATGCATACGCCGCTCATTACCGCCAGCGATGCCGAAGGAGCTGGGGAGCTATTCACCGTGACAACGCTGGATTTGAAAAAGCCGCCCTTGACAGAGGCTCAAGAGATTGATTTTAGCCAAGACTTTTTTGGTAAACGCGCCTATCTCACCGTCAGCGGTCAGCTAGAGGCAGAAATCATGGCGATGGCATTTACCAACGTCTACACTTTTGGTCCTACTTTCCGTGCCGAGAATTCCAACACCTCGCGTCATCTGGCGGAGTTTTGGATGATTGAGCCAGAGATGGCTTTCTGCGATCTCATGGGCAATATGGAGCTTGCCGAAGCTCTGCTGAAGCATATCTTTAAGCACGTACTGGAAACCTGTCCCGAAGACATGGAGTTTTTCAACCAGCGGATTGACGACTCGGTACTAGCAACCGCAGAAAACATCATCAACAGCGAGTTTGCCCGCATCACCTACACTGAGGCGATCGCTCTTCTAGAAAAAGCCGACAAAGCATTCGAGTATCCGGTCTCCTGGGGGCTAGATCTCCAGTCGGAGCATGAGCGCTACCTGGCGGAGGATTACTTCAAAAAGCCGACGATCGTCACAGATTACCCGGCGCAGATTAAGGCTTTTTATATGCGGATGAATGAAGACGGCAAGACGGTAAGAGCCATGGATATTCTTGCGCCCAAGATTGGTGAAATTGTTGGCGGCTCTCAGCGTGAAGAGCGGCTGGACTTTTTGCAGCGTCGGATTCAAAGCATGGATATTCCAGAAGAGGAGCTATGGTGGTACCTAGATTTGCGGCGGTTTGGCACGGTGCCCCACGCGGGGTTTGGCTTGGGCTTCGAGCGGCTAGTGCAGTTTATGACGGGCATGGGCAATGTTAGAGACGTGATTCCTTTCCCGCGCACACCGCTAAGCGCTGATTTTTAGGTCGATGTCTCTCCAGGGAAAAGGGAGCTAAAAATCTTGTTCCCTCTCCTTTTGGGAGAGGGCTAGGGTATAGCTTGCTTCCCAAAGGGTGGGCGGTTCGGCAATTCAGACCTAGATTCAGCCATACCGATACACAGAAGCTAGGCACACACTTTTTTGACGCTAGGAAGTTGGCTGACCGCATTCCACCAGGTTTGCAGCTTTGGAGCCTGGGCGATCGTAATCTCATATTCTGGAGTCTGCGACAGGTAGGTAAAAACTGGAATCAGATAGAAATCAGCAATACTGATCTCAGAACCGAGCAGATAGGGAGTACCAACAGTCAAAGCCTCGATCGCCTCTAACGATTGCTTTACAGGTGCGACAGCATTGCTCACTTTTTCTTCATCTGTTGTACCTCCTTGACTGGGCACAATCAGGCGTTGAATGGCAATTGACCCGATCGCGGGTGCATAGAGATGGCTGTCAACAATTCCCATAATCTGGCGCATCCGAGCCTGAAGCAGTGGATCAGAGGGGCTGAACTTGTGATGGGCGACAACGGTATCGAGATAGCCCGTAATGGCAGTCGTTTCATAGATGAATGCTCCATCGACTTCCAAGGTTGGCACCTTACCAAACGGATTTTTGGCAAGATATTCTGCCGACTGATTTTCACCATCGAAGATATCGACCGATTTGAGATCGTAAGCCGCCCCAGTTTCCTCTAGCAGCAGTCGGACGATGCGGACATAAACACTCACAGGAGTTCCGTAGACAGTAAGCTTTGCCATGTTTTGTAGTTCCTGAATCAAAAATTACAGCGTTATTCAAAGATGGACTCCCTGAGATCAGACGACTCCAGAGCGACAGACAATTTAAGCTGAAGTGCGTTTCTTCACTTCGCTCAAATTACTTCGTGAATGAACTATTCGCTAACGAATTTATAGCTCACCTCCAGGATTTTTGTCAACTGGTTCGTGGACGAAATATAATGAGAACGTCGAAGAAGGACGACTTGTTCAGATCGTTGGCGACCCGTGATTTTGTCAAATGCCCCCAGACTAGACGAACAGTTATGTTTTGCTTTGTATGCTGCCTCTAACATCCTTACGCGTGCCTATCGATCGCTCCTAAAACCCTTGGGTCTCACCTATCCGCAGTTTGTGGTAATGATGGCGCTGTGGGAAGAAGACGGCGTAAGCATTACTCATCTGGCAAGTTGTACAAAGCTAGGGCTGCCCACCATGACTCCCTTACTCAAGCGGCTCGAAGAAAAAAAGCTGTTGAAGCGCGAAGCCTCACCCACTGACGATCGCCAAAAGCTGGTTGTGCTGACGATCGAGGGCAAAGCTTTAGCGGCTCAGGGGGAAACTGTGACGCGGGAGGCGTTTCGTCGGACTGGCTTCCAGCCCTCGGAAGCTAAGCAAC
>CASBQM010000574.1 GCA_949127645.1 Synechococcales cyanobacterium PMM_0036 | reverse complement strand
TCTCTATACTCAGTTGGGGTTTTCGGAAGGGAATACAATGCGGCTTAATTTGCGCTAATTGGCTAGTATCAGCTCTATATTTTCCCTGATTTTTCTCAAGAAATTCTTCAACATTGCTCTTTTGCAAGGACAAGCATCATGAGTTCATTAGAGTCTGAAACAAAGCCAAGTTCGTTGCCGACTCAGCGCAGTCAAATCAAGCGTTTGCCCCAACGGGGAGAGTACGATCGCCTCACCATTCACCAAATTCTGGATGAAGGATTGGTCTGCCATATAGGATTCGTCGTGGAGACTCAGCCGTTTGTGATTCCAACCACCTATGGCAGAGTGGGCGATCGCCTCTATATTCATGGTTCTCCGGCTAGCCGAATGCTACGAACTCTCAAGGAATCCGTTGAGGTTTGTGTTACGGTGACGCTCCTGGATGGACTGGTACTGGCGCGATCGGCATTTCATCATTCCATGAACTATCGCTCTGTTGTTATCTTTGGCGCGGCAACCCTTGTGCAAGATGCTACCGAAAAATTAGAGGCACTCAAGGCGTTCACCGAACACATAATTCCGGGTAGCTGGTCAACCGTGCGACTGCCCACGCCGCAAGAAATTGCCGGAACGCTAGTGCTATCCTTGCCTCTGACAGAAGCCTCCGCCAAAATCCGAACTGGAGCGCCCGCTGATGATGAAGCCGACTATGCCCTGCCCCTCTGGGCGGGAGAACTGCCGCTACGATTAATGGCGATCGCTCCTGTGCCCGATCCCCGCCTATTACCAGGAATTGAGCCACCTGCCTATGTGCAGAATTACGCCCGCAATCCTCCTCAGCCCCCTATAGAGTCCCCTAAATGAGCATCAAACCTAGCGATCGCCCTGCTCATCTGCCCCCCAAAGGCATTGACCCAGAAACCCTCGGACTTGCCTACGGATTTCTGGGTGTCCTTGTCTTTAGTTTCACTCTCCCAGCTACTCGTCTTGCCGTAGCGGGGCTAGATTCAACTTTCGTGGGCTTGGGGCGGGCGATCGTCGCCTCTCTTCTAGCCGCCCTGCTTTTGAAAATCACGCGCCAGCCTTTACCCGCTCAACGACATCTCTCCAGCCTATTCATTGTGGCAGCCGGAGTAATTATTGGATTTCCGGTGCTTTCAGCTTGGGCAATGCGATCGCTACCCGCCTCTCATGGAGCTATCGTTTTAGGAATTTTACCCTTAGCAACGGCATTAGCTGGCGCATTCAGAACAGGCGATCGCCCTTCAGTCGCGTTTTGGTTGTGCAGCAGTTTGGGCAGTGCGATCGTCGTGGTCTTTACGGTGATGACTGGAGGTGGCGTGATTCAAATTGCCGATCTCGCTTTACTAGGAGCAGTAGCGGCTGCCGCAATCGGATACGCTGAAGGAGGACGGCTCTCGCGGGAATTGGGAGGCTGGCAAGTTATCTGCTGGGCGCTGGTTTTGTCTGCTCCAGTTTTGGCGGTGCCTGTGGCGATCGTCGTGACTCAACAGGGTCTTCATGCCTCGTGGTCAGCCTGGCTGGGGTTTGGTTACCTTAGCCTGTTTAGTATGTTTCTGGGATTTTTTGCCTGGTACCATGGGCTGGCGATCGGCGGTGTGGCTCGTGTTAGCCAGATGCAGCTTTTGCAGCCTTTCCTAACTATTTTTGCTTCAGTCTTGTTTCTCCGAGAGCGGGTTACAGGGCTGACTATAGCTACAGCTCTAGTGGTGGTTGCGCTAGTTTTCTTGGGTAAGAAGGCTCCTATTGCTCGCTCTGGCGATCGAATCTAAAAGCTTTACTTTGAGGCTCTACTTTAAGACTCTACTTTACAGTCTCTTGAGTAAGCTGCTTTGGATTCGGTAATCCCCCTGAGGCAATTAGGAACCCAGGTGATACACTACAGAGGTAAATGTTGCAAAAGGTTGCAGTGCGTTGAAACATTTTCCCTCTATTGCTTTGCCCTGGATGCCGCTGTGGTATCTGGAGACAAAGCTGCAGCGTAGGCGGATGACCGACCCAGCGCTGTCTTGGGTAGACCGCTGTGAAGGACCCAGTATAAGCTGATCGATCTGTAATTAAGGTTTGCGGGTGATTAACTCACCCTGCTAAAGATTGCTCTCTAAATACGGTCAGATATTCAGACCTCTAGATATCAACACGGCTAGATATTTTATCTTTAGCATCCTGGCAAACTCGGTCGATCAGATACTTTGCAAAAAGTTTTGCTAATTCAATAGCTCAAGCTGAAAGGAATTGGGCTGTAATGCCTGGTTTTAATTGGGCAACGACAGATATGCCTAGAAATTAAGAGGCGATCGGTCGAGTACAGCGTGAGATGCACTGAAGCGAGATCATCTGGCTAAGAACTAATGCTAGTCACATAATGCTGCCACAGCTATTTCTTTGGCGATCGCTATGCCCAGAAACAGCCTCAATCCAATGACAACATCTGTTTATCTTGCCCTGCGCTCAATCTGCGCTAGCTTGAAACCCATCAGCGCTGTCCAATTTGCCAATTTCCGTCATAACTCCGTTGCTTTCATGCATTTCAATCTTTTTGGAGAACAATCATGTCTAAATTGCTCAGCCGCAAAATTGCACCCGCCCCCATGCCTGCTGAAATCAGCGTTGTTGATCTAATCGACGGGTACTTTACCGCCTACAATTCGGCGCGTTTGCGAGAAATCTGCCATTTGCTCACTCAGGAAGTCATGCGCGATGGCGTGACGGTTGGCATGAGCTTGTCAGGAGCTATGACTCCTGCCGGATTTGGGGTATCGGTACTGGCTCCTTTGATGCGCCACGGCTTCGTAGATTGGATCATCAGCACAGGTGCCAATCTTTATCACGATATGCACTACGGCTTGGGTTTAGACTTGTACTCTAGCAATCCTTTCGTAGATGATGTAAAGCTGCGCCAAGAAGGGCGGATTCGTATCTACGACATTGTGTTTGGCTATGATGTGCTGCTAGAAACCGATGCCTTCATCCGAGAGTTGCTGCGTGCCGAGCCGTTTCAAAAGCGTATGGGTACGGCTGAGTTTCATCATCTACTGGGCAAGTACGTGCATGAAGTTGAAAAACAGCTAGGAGTCAAAAATCCTTCTTTGCTCTCCACCGCCTATGAGTGTGGTGTACCCATTTACACCTCTTCTCCCGGAGATAGCTCGATCGGTATGAACGTTGCGGCTCTAGCGCTGGAAGGCTCCAAGCTAGTCATTGATCCCTCGATTGATGTGAATGAAACGGCGGCGATCGCCTATGCGGCACGAGATGCAAACGCTGACGGCGTGGAGGGCAAGAGCGCTGCCCTGATTATCGGCGGCGGCAGCCCTAAAAATTTCCTGCTGCAAACCCAGCCGCAAATTCATGAGGTGCTGGGTCTAGAAGAGCGGGGGCATGACTATTTTATTCAGGTGACAGATGCACGTCCTGACACGGGCGGGCTTTCGGGCGCGACCCCTTCAGAAGCCGTGAGCTGGGGCAAAGTCGATCCAGAAGAATTGCCTAACACGATTGTCTGCTACACCGATAGCACGATCGCCCTGCCGATTTTGACGGCATATGTGATTAACCAGTGCCCTGCTCGTGAGTTGAAGCGGTTATACGATCGCCGAGAGGAGCTTCTAGAGCGTCTGCGTTTAGACTATCTAGCCGCTAAAGCGCTACAGCCCGATCAGTCCGCCACAGTTGCAAAAACTCTCACAGAACAGTCCATCCGGGAGCCAAAGCGGGAGCCAGTTGCCACCTATCCTTGTGGTACACCCATTCGTAATGGACATCGGTAAATCCTCTGTTTGGAAGGTGCGCTGTATACCTTCTGGGTAATAAACAATAAAAGGGGGAAGGCACTGCCTCCCCCCTTTTATTGTCTGCTAAACGAACTAGGCAGGCTGAACAATTAAACAGTGAGTGTCCGACGCTTCGAGACTAAACGGAAGGCATCCACAATGTCGCCCTCAGCCCAATCCTTGAAGTTATCTAGACCAATACCGCACTCGTAGCCAGCATTGACTTCCTTCACGTCATCTTTCATCCGTTTCAGCGAATCTAGATTGCCCTCATGTACCACAACCTTGTTGCGCACAATGCGGATACGGCAGTTTCGAACAATCTTGCCAGACAGGACATAACATCCGGCAACTGCGCCTCGACCGACCGGGAAGACCGCTCGCACCTCAATCTGACCCAACGGCTCTTCCACCATTTCTGGATCGAGCAGACCCTCCATTGCTGCCTGGATATCTTCTAGCAGCTTATAGATGATATTGTAATCGCGGACATCTACCCCTGCGGTGTCGGCTGCCAGACGCGCCCCGCTTGCAAAGGTCGTATTAAAGCCCACAATTACTGCCGAGCTTGCTGCCGCCAAATCTACGTCAGTTTCAGTGATTTCTCCAGGCGCAGCCAGCAAGACGCGCACCTGAACTTCCTTCTGAGGT
>CASBQM010000573.1 GCA_949127645.1 Synechococcales cyanobacterium PMM_0036 | reverse complement strand
AGTAAGTTCGTCCAGATCGTAAAATCCAGTCGGCAGAAAGTCATCAATGGCATCTTCTACTAAGTTTTGCCCTTGAACTTTTTGATAGACTTTCGGGAACAAAGTCTCGACCGATTCAGTAGTGTCTGTTATGGCTGACTTACTAAGTTCAAATAACTTAGATTGAAACTCATCAACGATAACTGATAAATCTTCGTTTTGCCTCCCCACCGTGTCAATCATCGCCAACCCTATTTGAATGATTTGACGACGCTTATATTTTTCGCTGATCTCCTTAGCCGAGTTGTCTATATTTAGTGTAGACACGACTCGATCGCATAACTGAGCGATATAAGTCTGTCCTCCAACTATATCCAACTGCTTTTTATTGTTCAGTTGAATTGGGACACTAATTATATCAACTGGTTTGTTGGAGTTCATTACATCTAATGCAGCTTGATAGATCAAGCTATGTGCATTTATGTAGAAATCCCTGGGATGCAGGATCTCGGAGACTAGGCTGATAGCATTAGGATCACATAAAATGCCCCCAAGTACAGCTTCCTCTGCATCTACACATTGGGGTACTTGCTCCCCGTTGCCGTAGCTCATTTCTTTCATTTCTTTAGCTGCTCTTAAAGGTTGTCTTTTTTTGACGTTCTAACCTGTTTTGACGTTCTAATCTGACTTTTAACAGGCTATCTTGATCGTCATAATTGGCAGGCGTTTCTGATAAATTTGACTTAGCCTCCTTCTCTATTATATCTTTTTGTGCTGTATTCCAGTATGCTTCTAAGATCTCCAATCTTCCACTTGCAGCAGATTTGTCGAGATGCTGTAAGATCAGAACTTTATTCATGTCAGATGAGTTTGGCATACAGTAAAAAACACCAGGAGAATGCTTAACGACAGCATCGTACATTTCTGCTCGGAACGTACCATCTTCTTTCAACCAAGGATGTCTTTCAGCGATAATGCCTTCCTGTACATTGCAGTATTCTTGCCATAGATCATCAATCCTGCGAACATTGACATGAATATACTCAGTTACTTGTAGTAATAAAGCTTCTTCCGTAACCTTGAACTTACAACTTCTTGCTTTATCCCTTAGTCTGGATAAAACCCAGAGCCTGAAACCATCGTGAATCCGGTTATTCTCAGTCTTCCAGGGGCCGAGAGGGAGCCAGAGAAAAGGGTCACTCTTTTTTCTTCCTTGCCCAAAATAAGTGTCTGTAACTTTTGCTGATTGAGGTAAAGTTTCTGCCGTGATCGTGAGGTTTGGAATATCTTCTGTCTGAGTTTCTTCTAAAATTTCTTCTAAAATAGGGGGGGGTATTTCTTGGGTTTTAGGAACAGGTGCCAACTCTTGGACTTCAGCTATCTCTGTCAACCCTGAATTTGCTTGAGGGACAATATCTTGAGTTTCTTCTATACTTTCTTGTTCTGAATAGCTTTCTTTAAAATCATTCTGTGTGCGGTTCATATGTATGAGGTTGTCTTCCTTTTCAGCGGTAGCATCATCAGGTTGCTCGGAATTAGCACGATAAAAGGCTCCTAACGTGTTCCGCACCTTTATCACACTCTCAAACACAAATATTCCTAAGTTTTCAAGCTTCTTTTTTGCCTTGTAGATAGCACTCTTTTCTTTTCCCAGAACAGCTTTCATCTCATCGATCGAGAACTCTGCCCCATATTTTCCTGTAGGATCTAACGATACAAAATAGATGATCATTGCCCACTCTGTAGCCGTAAGCTTATAGTTTATAAGCATTATGGCTATTTCTTTGGTCAAACGAAAAAAGAACTTTGTATGTTTTTCCTCTGGCTGCTGCCCCAACATTTTTCTTTTAGATTGCATATATTTCCTTCCAATGGCTTTGTAGTGTGTCACTGACGTACTATTCTTTCAGCTTAGAGCTTTACTTGCAGCCTTACTATCTGCCTAAAGGCAGATTATTTATGAGCGAATGGCAATATCATGCTATCCCTGCGTTAGCCAGTCTGGTGAGTATGGTCGAAATATTATATCCATCTGCCACAAGGGTAGATTGTATTGTGGAAATATTGTAACCATTCGCTACAAGACTGGACTGTGCCGCAGTCATGTCAGTCTGTAGGGTATTTACAGCGGTTTGCATCGCAGCGACTGTGTTTTGCATCACATATACATTATATTGAGCTGCCTGAACTGCACTTTGCAGAGTAGCTACGGTGTTCTGCATGATGTATATATTGTATTGGTCTGCCTGAAGCCCAGATTGCAATGCGGCTATCTGGGTATTGTGCAAGGTTAAGTGGCTATGAATATTGACAATTTCAGTGTCTATACTTATGATGCGTTGATCTATTTGATTAAAGTGATTGTCATATTGGCTAAATTTACCGGGAATATCAATCCCGTTTACAGCAACGGTTGGTCCGTTCATCGACACACCAGTAGCCGGATCTATGGTCATGCTGGATGAGTTTCCGGCTCCATCCGACACCAATGCAGATAACGTGCCAACGACTGACATTATAGCTCCGAGTCCACCAAATCCAAAAAAACCAGCAGGAGAAGATATCCCCGCTATCGCCGGACCAGCGTATACTCTGGAAAGTCTGGCCAAACCTTGCATTTCTGCTGTGGTCGATCGCACTTTTAGCAAAGCCCCCAATCCAAAAGGACCTGCTACCGCATCGATCGCAGTGCCAGAGCATTTTACAACCGAGGTCTGCCCTGGTCCAAAAAGCTGAGAATGAGTAGGTTCTATCTGTAGGCAACCACCGCTGAAAGTATTTGGTCCGCTGTATGCTTTTATTGTATTATTAGAGACTTTCATCGTGGCTAAGTTAGCTACGTGAATCTTTGATGTCCCATTGTCTATATGTAAGGCTCCACCACTGCCGTATTTATCCGTAAAAGCCCTAACCAAAGAAGCATCAGCTTGCACGGTAGAAGAGAAGTTTTTTGATCTCATTAAAGATTTCACAGGATCTATAAAAAGAGAACCGCCTCCTGTACCGAGAATACCGACATGGGCTAGAACCTTATCTATGCCTGCCCTAACGGTTGTTTGCTGAGATTGACCGTGCATTACGCTTTCTGCATTGCGGACAAAAATCTGCCCACCTTTATCTAAAAGATTTGAGAACCCCTGTAGTTCATCATGTATTGCAACAACTCTGGCACTAGGGATCAAGCTTGGTACGGACAGCATCAGGGAAGTCAGGCTGGTATTGACTGCGCCAATCCAGTTGGACGCTTGCGTAGCAAGGGCATCTACAACACCAATGGACAGTTGAGCAATAATTTGATCGATCGGTAAGTTGGCATTTATCGGTATTCCAGGAAAGGCAGCAGTTACCGCACTGATAGAAATGGATGCAGCAAATATATCTGCTGGATTATCTAAATTAACACCATGCATGAGCATGACTAACTGTTGTACTGGATCTATTGAATTTCCAATATCAAATCCAGTATTTACAGCGGCTCCAAAATTATTGATCACCTTAGTGTGCAATAAGCCAAGCAAACTGCCATAACCATTTTCGCCCAGCAAGCTTTGAACAACCACTTCTGCTAGCTCATTATCGGTAATGTCTTCATGCCCAGCGGGTAGTAAAGATCTCAACTGCGCAACAGAATCAGCTAGCTTTGATTCCCAGCTATTTTGTGCTGCCGTACTGACCTTTTGCCCCGATGCCAGCCAAGATGGAGCTACCAAAGAGTTTAAGAAGCCTTGAATTGTTTGCCCTGATGTATCAGTAAGTGCTGTGTTCCTTTTTGCAACTAGATCGGAAAAAAGACTAAATCCATTACCTTGAACAATATTTTGAGTGATGATGTCCGCTACTTCGCTATCGGTGACGCTTGAGTAAATAGATGGCAAAAAAGATTTAAACTGTGAAATCAAGCCAGATAAGGTTAATTGCCAGGCATCGTATTCTGACTGAGCAGGAATTAAACCATTCTTGAGCCAAGTCGGACCGACTATTTGATTGAAAAAAGTTTGGACTTGATCTGTTGTAGACAATAAAGATCCTGGTGCGGATGGCAACACCAGCAGTCCCGACAAGATGGACATCCCCTGACTGCTGCTGGTTAAAATACTCTGAGTGATAATGTTGCTTAATTGGACATCTGTTATCGCATCATTACCTGATGGGAGCTTGGTTCTTAGCTGAGAGATAAAGGTACTTAACTGAGATTGCCATGTAATTATTTCACTTATAGTTGGAGTGTCACCTAGAGTCAACCATAATGGACCAGTCAAAGAATTTAGGTAGTTCTGTATGGGCTGTAGTGTCGCAGAACTAGAACCAGTGGTGACACTTGACGAAATTGGCGAGGCGATTAAGTCCATTAAGGTTCCTATCGCATCTTGCCCTAGCAAAGCCCTGTTTATGATATTGGCTAATTGTGCATTAGTTATGTTCTGATAGTCAAATGGCAATAGTAACTTTAACTGGGACACAGAACCTGATAGACTTGCTTGCCAGTTATTGTATTCTGTTGTGCTAGGGGTTTGCCCAGTTATCAGCCAGCTAGGAGGAGTGATGGAACTCAACAATTGTTGGATTGGTTGAGCAGAACTTGTAAGGTTAAGCCCTAAAACAGAACTTATTGAGTTTATCCCACCGCTGGATAAGGTGTCAATCACTAGATGAAATTGTGCTACAACATCACCATGCATCCCATCTAAAGTTACTCCTAAAGTATTTAGATCTAAGATTCCTTTTAGATTACTTGGCAAAATGCTTTCTATTTGATTAGCGACTACAGAACCAGACAAAAAAGCTCCATTCTCAATAATTGCTTGGATCTCATCAGTTACGTCTCCCAACCCACTGGACACAAATATGCCAGATTGCGACTGAGTATTTGCTATAAGTATTTCTGTATTTAGCCCGATCACGTCAATATTCTTTTGAATTGTTGGTAGATTATTTTGAATACCCTGAAGTAGGTCGGACAGCGCGGGAGAAACACTGTTGGCAAAAGCAACCGCATCCTTATTGTTAAGGTAGATGTCTATCAAATCATTAGCTGCGTCAAAGAAAGTCTTGAATATATCCATTGATACTGGAATAGCCTTGATGATGGTATTCGCTGCTATATGCAACGGACCTGATGGACCTTCAACCATCCCGTTTATGTTATTTAGTAACAGCCTAGAGCTGTCAGAAGACTTGATTTCCCAGACACCTTGCGGGTTCAAGACTGAGCTACCCAGGGCAATATTGCGTTGTTCTACCGTCCCGTCAGGATGGATCTTACTAGAAGCATTGTTGTTTTCATGAATTATCGTCGCATCAGCTTTTATCTGAAATCTCCCCCCATCTCTAGTTTGAATGGTTTTATCCCCAGTAGCAGAGATAAGCTCTGTGACCCCATGTGGATAAGAGTCAATCCGACTTTGTTCTTTATCGTTGTGGACTTCAAATACAGCATTAGGTGTATGTTTACCATAAGTT
>CASBQM010000572.1 GCA_949127645.1 Synechococcales cyanobacterium PMM_0036 | reverse complement strand
TTTCCAGGCTTTTAGCAGCGATTCGACGTTTTTCTCCATGGCTACCCGTCCCTGGTAGATGAAGACGCGCTGTGCGCCGATTTCGGTCTTCAGGCGAGAGAGTCCGGGGGAGTATTTTTCGATGTCTACGCCGTTAGGGATCACGGCTAGGCGAGATTTGGGGATGCCTAAACGCATCAGGAGGTCTCGCTGGATCTTGGAGAAAATGATGACGCGATCGTAGTTTGCCAAAAATGGGGCGTAAAGCTGGTACATCAGGTGTTGGGTGCCTGAAGTCAGGTTGCGCCGCTTGCGGGCAAAGGGCGGGTGAAAGGTGGCAACGAGCGGAATGTTTAGCTCTTCGCAAATTTCGGGGAGCAGGAAATCTAGGGGCGACAGCGTCAGCGAGGCGTGAACGATGTCGGGCTTAAGCTGACGTAAAGCCTGGGTCAACACCTTGCTCAATTTCAGCGAGGGGATGGTGTAAATCTGCGACTTGAAGAGAAACGGAATAGGGACTTCCTGAACTTCTCCCCCTTGAATTTCTCCCCAAGATGCAGTAACGGGATGGTCGTCATCTTCTTGGGCAAAATGCACGAAGCTAACTTGATACCCTCGATCTAGCAGCGCGTTCGTCACTTCCCGACCGTATGTAACGTTGCCACAAAACGGGGATTTTTTGCCAAGCCACGCGATATGCATTCAAGTTAAGCGCTATTCGGTAGATTTTTTTAGATATTAAGGATTCTAGTGGTTTATGTCAGTCTTTGATGATTTTACTGGAGAGTTCTGCCGAATGATTTTGCGATCGAGAAATCGTCCAAGTCAAAATGCCCCCGGCGATCGCCATGGCTGACAACACCAAAAACACGGCTTGCAGCCCAAACCAGTTCTCGGCAATACCGGCTAGCGCCAAGGGCAAGCTCAAAGCAATGTTAATGGCGTTGTTTTGTAGCCCAAACACCTTGCCCCGCATATCTTCAGGAGTTTCTTCCTGAATAGCAGTCTGCATCGGCACACCCGTAATGGCTGAACAGGCTCCCAGCACCACCAGCAGCGGCAAAGTCGGAAACAGATGATGGGTGAAGAATGAAATAGCTGCCAGAGATACTGCCATACCGATCGATCCATACAGCGCCATTTGTGCCCGTGAGACTCGCTGCCCAAACTGCCCAATCAAGACAGCTCCGATCGCCATGCCCACGCCACCCGCCGCCAGCAGAAACCCAAACTGAGAAGATTTTAACTCTGGCATGACTTCGGCAAGGCGCACCGCTAGCACTGCCAGAGCTGCAAAAATAGAGAACAAAATCACCAGATGAATCAATGCTGCCCGCACCACGCCATGGTTCTTCAGGTAGCGCAGACCGTCTTTAATGTTCTCCCATACGTCGGGTAGCTCTGCGTGAGGATCGACGGCTTTCTCCTGGGTGTTAAGGGAGGTAAGCAAGAGACCCGCGATCGCATAGCTGCCCCCTACCAGAATTTCTTTGCCCATGTCTGGGGCAAGATGCAGAAAAGGGGCAATCGGGGCGATCGCCGCTTCTGCCCACCCCAGTAGCGGCTCCCCTAGGGCAAATCCCACAATCACCGAAGCCATCATGGTCATGGTGTACAGCGAGTTTGCCGAGAGCAGATGCCGCCGCTCGACGATTAGAGGAATCACGGCTTGCTCAGCAGGGGCAAAGAATTGCGTCAAAGTAGACACTAGAAATGTCACGGTTAGCAGCACCAGGAAGCTGACGGGCATCCCAAAAAATGCACCCCAGTCGTGGGAAATCCACAGCAACACAGGTAGGCTCAGCACCAGCCCACCCCGCAGCAGGTTGGTAGAAACCAGCACTGCCCGCTTGCGCCAATGATCAACGAATACGCCTGCTACCGAGCCAAATAAAATAGCCGGAATGGTAAAGGCAATCATCAGCGAAGACACCCAGCCACTAATCGTTTGGTCGGCAGATTGAAAGCGACTAGCAATGATGGCAATCATCAGCACCAGGTAAATCTTATCTGCTAGCTGGGAAAAGACTTGACCGCTCCATAGCTTCAAGAAGTTGCGGTTTTTAAGGACGGGCAGCAGCCCTCGCTCTAAATCGATTTCTGACTCAGGCAAAATTTCAGGCGCTGGATCACCCCTACCATTTCCATTTTGCTGAGTCCTTTCTTGATAAGGCGAGTCTGGCTCATCCTGCCGTTCCTCCCAATGGGCGATCGATTCCGCTAGGGGCGCAATGCCGTTTCCCACAACGGATGGAACGATCGGCTCGATCGATTCCGCAGAATGACTGCCCGGAACCCGTTCACTCTTGATTTCTGGACTCCTGATTTCTGGCAAAACTGGATCAGAGCCGATTAAGGGTTCAGGATGCAGCTCAGGTCGGTGAGGCGGAGTTCCCATAGATGGCATGGATCTTGTCGCGGAGCCACCCTGTCCCAGGTTTCTATCAGGAACATCAGGAACATGACGACCCAAAGCATCTCCGATCGGCTCTAGATGGCTGGGCATAGGCATCTTCCTATTGAGGGCTTCAAGATCTGAATCAAAGGGTCGCATCATGGGTCACAGACAGGAAGGGCATCGGCAAAACAGGCATCAATCAAAGTCGCTGATCGAATCGGGCGATCATAATGATACTGGGCATACTGGCGCAAAATTCGCTCTAGCGACAGCCAAATTCGAGACACGATCGGCACTTTTGAGGAATCAGACACAAGCCAACTCTGGATCAGGTCGGGCTGAGCTAACTGCTGCAAAATATCCAGCTCGATCGCCCCAATCTCAACATATAGGTCAGAAGCGCGCGCGAGTTTTGGAGACGAGGAGAACCCCTTAGGTGTACCTAAAGATTGTCCAGACTGCGCGGCGGCTTTTGGCACAAGATGCTCAGCCTTGAGGCGATCGAGCGCCGACAGCAAAAAAGTTCCGCCCGCCAAAGTGCTAAAGCCAACGCGCCAAGAGGGATCTGCGAAGTTAGGCATTATGGGCTGCTGAGTAACACAGCAAGTCTGTACTTGGGGTGGCAGTCCGGCAAGCGCTAGCAAATGATAGGTCGCGTGGACTAAGCAAGGAAGTGTTACGGCGGTCGGCATTTTTTCTAGACGGCTCAAATGCTCTCGCAGTAGGCAAAATAGCTCGGGCTGCGGATGATCATCCATGGCTTGCATCAGCGCCAATTCAGCCAAATATTGTCCCGCAGTCAGCTTGCCTAAATCGTGGCTCAGCCCCGGATAGGATTCCTGGCTCTCAGCTTGGGTGATTTTGTCAAGATTTTTGCCCTTGGCAACCAGGAGATGATTCACTACAAATAAGCTGCTGCGCCCTCCCAAGCTAGATTTGTGCTTGCGGGAGCCGGGAGCTACCGCCCGAATCAAGCCGAATTCCTCAGTGAGGATCGTTAGAAGGCGATCGCTCTCTCCCAATGGAGCGCTTTTGAGGTTAATTCCGAGGGCTTTATAAGTTCCGCTCATGGGGGCAGGGAAAACCAATCTTTAGAGGGCAAACAATCTTTAGGGAGACAGCCATCAAGGGGCTGAGCCAAAATCTAACCAGAATCTAATTAATAAACGAATTCCTC
>CASBQM010000571.1 GCA_949127645.1 Synechococcales cyanobacterium PMM_0036 | reverse complement strand
TCCTCGGCGTGGCGAAGGGGACCAACGGGGAAGAAATCAAGCGAGCCTATCGCAAGTTGGCTCGCAAATACCACCCGGATGTCAACAAAGATCCGGGGGCTGAGGAGCGCTTTAAAGAAATTAATAAAGCTTACGAGGTGCTTTCAGAACCTGAAACTCGCGCTCGATACGATCGCTTTGGAGAAGCTGGCGTAGCGGGAGCTGGCGGGGCCGGATACCAAGACTTTAGCGATCTGGGCGGCTTTGAAGAGATTTTCAATAGCTTCTTCAGCGGCTTCGGCGGTATGGGCGGGCAGCAACAGCAGCAGTCGCGGCGGCGAAGCCCGGTGAGAGGTGACGATCTGCGCCTAGACTTAAAGCTAGATTTCCGAGAGGCAATCTTTGGTGGCGAAAAAGAAATTCGCATTAGTCATCTAGAAACCTGTACAACCTGCAATGGCTCTGGTGCAAAGCCGGGTACCCAGCCGCGCGTCTGCTCAAATTGCGGGGGCGTGGGGCAGGTTCGTCGTACTACCCGTACACCCTTCGGCAGTTTTGCGCAGGTGTCAGCTTGCCCAACTTGTAATGGCAGCGGTCAGGTGATTGAAGAAAAATGCGAGACTTGCGGGGGGGCAGGTCAGAAGCAGGAAGCCAAGAAGCTGAAGATTAATATTCCACCTGGCGTGGATAACGGCACTCGGCTAAGAGTTTCTAACGAAGGCGATTCGGGTCAGCGGGGTGGACCAGCGGGCGATCTGTACGTCTATCTGTTTGTCAACGAAGATGCAGAGTTCCAGCGGGATGGCATTAACATCTTGTCGGAAGTCAAGATTAGCTACCTGCAAGCGGTTTTGGGCGATCGCATTGAAGCCAATACCGTAGATGGGCCTATTGAAGTCACTATTGCGCCGGGAACTCAACCTAATACCGTGATTCCGCTAGAAAATCGGGGCGTGCCTCGATTAGGAAACCCGGTGAGCCGAGGCGATCATCTGATTACGCTGATTATTGATATTCCGACTCGCATCAATACCGAAGAGCGAGAGCTGCTGGAAAAACTGGCAAAGATTCGGGGCGATCGCCTCAGCAAAGGGGGCGGCATCAACGAGTTTCTGGGGGGGCTGTTTCGCGGATGAGCCAAACGACTGCCCCTGATGCCCAGCTTGACCTACGCGGTACGCCCTGTCCTCTTAATTTTGTGCGTGCCAAGCTGCGTCTAGAAAAAATGCTGCCTGGATCTTTACTGGAAGTTTGGCTAGATTCTGGTGAACCCATGGAGCAGGTGCCTGACAGCCTGACGATGGAAGGCTACAGCATTGAGCATATTGACGATCGCGCTGATTTTTTTGCCGTTCAAGTCCGCCGCCCTGTCACTCAAATCACTGAAAGCTCTGAATGCTGAGCCGAGGTGAAAGGGAAAACGCCTTAGAGGTTCCACAAACAGAATCTCAGGCTTTTGTGGGCATTGTTTTAGCGGTACAGGCAAATTATTACTGGGTGCGACTGGATGCGTCCTGTTCTACGCCTAGTCCTGAACCGTCTTCTTCTGAACAAGCTTATTCCGAACTAAAAGAAGTCACGCTGCTTTGTACCCGCCGCACTCGCCTCAAGAAAATGGGGCAACAGGTGGCAGTAGGCGATCGCGTTCAGGTAGAAGAGATCGATTGGACAGACAGCAGGGCGGCAATCTCGCAGGTTCTACCTCGTCAGACGGAACTCGATCGTCCGCCGATCGCCAATGTTGATCAAATTTTGCTGGTGTTTGCCCTAGAGGAGCCGACGATCGATCCATTTCAGCTCAGCCGATTTTTGGTGAAAGCTGAATCTACAGACATTCCTGTGTTGCTGTGCTTGAACAAAGGTGATCTCGTGACAGCCGAAGCTCGTCAGCAGTGGCGTGATCGCCTTCAATTGTGGGGCTATGATCCAGTGATCGTCAGCCTTCATGCGAGTATGGGGCTGGATTTGCTTTACTCTCATCTGAGCGATCGGATGACGGTGGTGTGTGGACCTTCGGGAGTCGGCAAGTCTAGCTTGACGAATTATTTGATTCCTGACACGACTCAACGGGTCAACACTGTCTCTGGAAAGCTGAGCCGGGGTCGGCACACTACGCGACACGTAGAGCTATTCCAGCTTCCGTTAGGCGGCTTAATCGCAGACACTCCAGGGTTCAATCAACCCGATCTCAACTGTGCCCCCGTTGACCTAGCTCAGTATTTCCCTGAAGCCCGCCAGCGTCTGGATGCCGACTCCTGTCAATTTAGCAACTGCCTCCACCGAGACGAGCCAAACTGCGTCGTGCGGGGAGATTGGGAGCGCTACGAATATTACCTGACGTTTTTGGAAGAGGCGATCGTCTACCAAACTGCGATCGATCGATCGGGTGATGCCGAATCGACCACCAAAGCCAAAAACCGGGGTGAAGGTCTGGTGCAAACGGAGCCAATGCTCGATCGCAAAAAATACCGTCGTCCTTCTCGCCGCACCACAAAGCAAGACTTGCGGGAGCTGTACCGAGATGTGAATGAATCTGCAACGGACAATGATTGAATCTTGCAAATTGGATTTTCTGGAGTAGCCTGATCTTTTCTAGTGAGTTCCGCTACAGCACTCTATGCTCTATGTCGTTTATGTTTTGTGAATCATTGCAGGAGAAAAACTATGTCTGATTCGCCGATCGCCCTAGACTCGCTGGTTGATTTAACGGCTCAGCTCATTGGCTTGACCCTTGACCCTGAGCATCGACCTGGCGTAATTGCCAACATGGAGCGCAATGCGGCGATCGCCCAACAGGTGATGGAGTTTGAACTAACTGATGGAATTGAGGCAGCTCCGGTGTTTCAGCCTTAACGTGAAATTAAATTCAAACTGTAAGTTCACATTAGGAATCAGGAATGGCAATCAACTTGGAACAGGCAGACGCGATCGCCATTGCCACGGCAGTGCGATCGCAAGAAGTCAGCGCAGAAACGGTCGTCAGGTTGGCGCTAGAGCGAATTGCAACGCATGATCCGGCTTTGAACAGCTTCACGGCGGTTTTGAGAGAACAGGCGATCGCCGACGCGCAACAGGTGGATGAAGCGATCGCCCAAGGCACCGATCCGGGCATCCT
>CASBQM010000570.1 GCA_949127645.1 Synechococcales cyanobacterium PMM_0036 | reverse complement strand
GAGTTGACGATGCTATCTGGACGAAGCTGATGCTCTCTCTGAAACGCTTTGACGGCACCCTTCGTTTTCTCGCCAAAGTATCCATCGCGCCGCACATTATAGCCGCAGATGCGCAGCAATCCCTGTAGCTCCATCACGTCTGAACCAACGAGACCTGGTTGCAGCAGACGGCTTCCTGGTTTAATCGTCGATCGCAGTGATGCCCAAGTTTCCGCACCTACAACGCCATCAATTCGCAAGCCATGTCGCTTCTGGTAAAGCTTGATTGCCCTCTCGGTTCTTGAGCCATAATCGCCATCAAGCCGTATCCCCTGGGCGCCATGGGCACAGAGCAGTTCCTGAATTTCGACCACTGCCGAGCCACGATCCCATGGGTAAACGGTTGGACAATTAGCAGGATCAGGAAGACTGGAAGAAGTGCGATCGTCTTCATTCATGAATCGATTTAGCTGGCGTTATTGGTTAGCTGGCGTTATTGATTAGCTGGCTTTACTAGGACTCTATCTCTCCGGTGCAGGTGGGTCAAGCTACGATCGCTACCTTCGCATACTGGTTTTGCATGACAGGCTTCACATAATTGGTTTTGCGTAACGGAGTGTAACTGCTTCCGAACAAGAAGCTTAAGCTCTGGCAAACTCCGTAATTCTCATGATACTTTGTGGACAAAATGATCTGGTTTGGGAATGAAGCAGTCTAGTCGAAAAGCAGTCTAGCTCAGGCATTTCAATCTAATCAGGAATTTCAATCTAGTCAGGAATTGTCTTATGGTTCATACCCCACCGTCTATTTCTCCGCGTCAGATGAACCTGCTACGAACCGTCACTGCTATGGCTTGGGCAGATGGCGATCTCGCGGCTGAAGAAGTTGAAATTATGCTCGATCGCTTTAGCAGCATTTTTGCCAAGAATACCACTCAGCAACAGCATCTTCGTCAGGAGCTTCAAAACTACATGAAGCAGAATATTCCTCTAGAGGAAATTACCTCTAAGCTGCACAGCTCTGAAGAAAAAGAGATAGTGTTGCGCTTAGCCTATGAGGTCATTGCTTGCAGCGCTCGATCGCCCGAAGAAGACAACATCAATGCTGACGAGGCTGCGGCTTATCAGCAGTTGGTTAGTCTTTTAGGCTTGTCAGCCGAAAAGGTGCAGCAGATTGAATCTGAAGTGCAGTCTCACACTGGGGGCAGTCTAGTCGATCGCTTGGCTCAGCATCTCGAAGGTTTTTCAGGCTAGCTAATTCTTGTATCTAATTCTTGGGGCTGGGATTGTTTCTAGTGCGCGGCTGCCCTCCCGCTGCCCTTAGCTTTTTTGAAAAACAGAACGGCAATGCCGCTGAGCAATAGAGCAATGCCAATGAAATAGAAGCAGTCATTAAACGCCATGATGGAAGCTTCGCGCCGAACAATGTTGTCGAGAGAGGCGATCGCCTGATTCTTCGCAGTCGTCAGATCTACGCCTTTGTTGGCAAAAAATTGAGTTAACTCGTTAATCCGTTGCTGTGTCGCTAGGTCATACATTGAGACCGACTCGCCAACGCGATTAGAGTGAAACTGCTCTCGGTTCTTTTGCAGGGTAGCCAGTATCGCAATACCGAAAGAGCCACCCAGATTTCGCATCATGTTAAATAGACCAGAAGCCGAGCCGGCAAGAGCTGGAGGAATCCCCGCAGTGGCGATCGACGATAGCGGCACCATAATCAACGGCTGACCCATAGCCCGGACAAGCTGCGACCAGCGCAATTGATCGATCGCCGTATCATGCGTCATATCGGAATTCATAAAGCAGCTTATGGCAAACAGGCTCACGCCTATTCCAATCAGTATCCGAATGTCGATCTTCTGCATCAGCTTAGGCACAAATGGCACCAGAAAGAGCTGAGGCAGACCTGCCCACATAATCACCTCGCCAATCTGCATAGCGTTGTAGCCCTGAACTTGCGCCAGGTAAAGCGGTAAGATATAGACTGAGCCGTATAGCCCAATCCCCAGAGCCACATTGACGATCGTTGCTAGTCCAAAATTCCGCTTTACAAGCAGCTTCAGCTCAATAAACGGGCGCTTGCGGGTTAGCTCAATCCAGAAAAAGATGCTGAGGAAGATAAAGGCAACGGCTGCCAGTTTCACAATCAAACTAGATTCAAACCAGTCTTTGCGACTCCCCTCCTCTAGCACGACCTGAAACGATCCTAGACCGATCGCCATTGCCACAATGCCGCCCCAGTCCCCCTGTTTCAACAGTCCCAACTGCATTGGCTCAAGCTTTAGGGCATACCAGACCGCAGAGATCAGCAGCGTACCCGGAATCACATTGAGGTAAAACACATACTCCCAGCCGTAGCTCTCGGTCAGCCAGCCCCCTAGCGTAGGGCCAATCGAGGGAGCAAAAGTTGCCGTTAGTGCAAACATCGCCAGACCGATCGGCTGTTTAGAGGGGGGCAGATTTCTAAGAATATAGGTAAACCCCATCGGAATTAGCACGCCGCCCGTAAAACCCTGGAAGGCGCGGAACACAATCATGGAATTCAGATCCCAAGCCCAGGCACAGCACACCGAAAAGAAGATAAAGCACGCCGCATTCACCAGCAAGTAGCGCTTGATGGAAAACACCATCGACAGCCAGCCCGTCAGCGGAATCACCACAATTTCGGCAACTAGATACGCTGTCGAAATCCAGGAGCCTTCTTCCAAGGTTGCGCCCAATGCTGCCTGAATATCTTTAAGCGAGGAGTTGGTAATCTGGATATCTAGCACCGCCATAAACGCCCCTAGCATTGTTCCCATTAAACCAATCCAGGTTTTGAGAGAAACTTTCTCAGCCGGATTGGGAACCTGAGAAGGGGAGCCGCCCTGAATACTTCCTGACTGACCGCCCATTCTGTCCTTCTGTTCTGTGCCAGTCATAGCATTACTTCACTTCCACCGTCACGTTTGCCGACATCCCTGGTGTGATCAGAGACTCGTAGCCCTGTACACTCGCAGCATCCAAGACAACCTTAACGGGAATTCTTTGAACGACTTTGGTGAAATTACCTGTGGCGTTGTCAGGCGGCAGCAGCGAGAACTGTGAGCCAGAAGCTGGAGAGAGACTGTTGACCCGCCCAGTGAACTTGTGACCTGGGAAGGCATCCAGCTCAACATCTACAACAGCACCGGGACGCATACTTCTAACCTGGGTTTCCTTGAAGTTAGCAATTACCCAAAGATCGTTGCCTACCAATGCCATCAAAGGCTGTCCAGCCTGAACGATATTGCCCACCTCAGCAGTTTTGCGACCAATGCGCCCTGCCTCCGGAGCCGTAATATTGGTGTAGGAAAGCTGAAGCTGCGCAGCGGCGAGGCTAGCCTCGGCTTGAGTAATCTCAGCATTGGCGGCTGCATACTGACTGCGATTTACATCGGTCTGCACACTGCCCGCCTGAGCTTTTTGCAAGCCTCCCTGACTGGCTGCGAGTTGCGCTTGTGCGCTAGTCACGCCTTCTTGCGCTTGCGCTACCTTAGAACGCGCTTGACTCACGCCCTGCTGAGCCACATCTCTTTGAGCAACCGCAACGTCGAAAGCGGCTTTGGCAGAGTCTAGCTGCTGCTTAGCCACCGCCCCATCTTGATAAAGCGACTGGTAGCGACTGTAGTCTGCCTGGACTTTTTGCAGGTCAGCTTCAGCCTTGACGAGCTGGGCTTGCGCTGCCGGAACGCCAGATTGGGCTTCCGTGACAGCCGCCCGAGCCGTGGCGATCGCCGCCAATGCCCCACTCACATTTCCCTGAGCCTCAGCCGTTTGAGCCTGCGTGTTTGCTCCAGCAAGAGAGATATTTCCTTGCGCCGCCTGAGCCTGACGCTGAGCAATGGCGAGCGCAGCCTGAGCTTGCTGCACTTTCACCTGATAGTCTTTGGGATCGAGCTGCACCAAAAGCTGTCCTGCTTTTACCTGCTGGTTGTCATCAACGGGCACTGTCTGCACTGTGCCTGGAATGCGGCTACTGATCTGATAAACGTGCCCTGACACCGTAGCATTGTCTGTCTGCTCGTGAGTGCTAGCAAACTGCCACCAACGAAAGCCTGTCACCCCTGCGGCGATCGCCCCTACTCCCAAGACACTCGCCAAAATTAGCTTCCTACCGGGATGCTTTCGGTGAGGCGTAGTGTCGACGGGAACCGCGCCTGCTACGTTAGCTTCAGCCACTTCGTCGGCAGGGTTAGCGATCGTGTCAGCCTTTTGAGCGGTTGGAGACTCTAGAACCACGGTTTTACCATTCGAGGCTTTACCATTCGGGCTTTTGCTGTTCAAACGATGATCATCAAATTGACTCGTTTGACCATCAGCTTGATTTTGATTGATGCTGTCCATAGCTCCTACGCTTGATTTAATACGACTTTTAATTTAATACGACCTTATTTATTTAGGCTACGTAGTTTCCTAGAAGACTACATCCTTATTGAGACAGATTTGCCCCATTGGTTAGAGTTCTAGCTAGGAGAGATTGCCGATCATTTGATCGATCCATTCAGAAAGCAACCGTCGCTCTGCGTCCGATCGCCCTTCCAGAGCTTTCTCATATAGGTTTGTCGCGTAGTTGGGCAAGATCTCCTCTAGTTTTTGCCCTTCCTCAGTTAGCCAGATCCGCCAGATGCGTCGATCTTGGAGATCTCGCCGACGCTGAACTAGACCTCGCTCCTCCATCCGATCGAGTACCCCAGTTAACGTGCCGCCTACCTGACGAAGGCGATCGCCCACCTCGCAGGTTGCCAGACCATCTTGCTCCCAGAGACAGCAAAGCACTAGCCAATGAAAAGGCGTAAGGTCATGTGGCTCCAAATATTCTTGAAACTGCCGCCCCATGAGCTGCGATAAAAGCTTGATCCGATAGCCAATGCCGTGAGGCGCTTTAACTTCTTGCCAGCGCTGAAGAGACTGCGGTGGCAAAGATTGAGATTCTGAGAGCGTGAGATTCATAGAACTCGTTTATTTCGTACGCTAAGTATCAGCATAGTACAAGTTCAGGGAAAACTCAACTGCGTAAATTAACTGACTGGACGCTTAATCTAAACTCAACTGCCGCTAAAGATTGGTGCGCGAAAATATTAAGTCTCTTACAAATTATGGTTATGACGGCATAGCCCCCACAACCATAATCCAGAAGTTCTAATACTCAAAGGGTTCACTACGGGAAAAAATTGCTGTCAGGCTTATCAAAGTCGAGTCGTCCATATCCCAGAAACTGTCCGTAAGCCTTTTCTCCGGCAGGATACGCCGTCACCCCAAACAGGTAAACTCCGTCTGACAGCGGATTACGCTGGGGACGTAGCCCGATCGTGACCGTTTTCCCTGCCGAGATAGGCGGATCAAACACAACTGAAACAGTCTGGCTATCTCGATCGAAGGTTGTAGCGCCCAGGGTGACGACCTCAGCACGACTGCGGGGAATACCCAAAAAGGCGCGAGTTGCTTCTGTGTTATAGCGCACAAGCTGATCGAAACTTGAGCCGTCCTTCTGGGCGATCGTGACACGCTGTAGAGGCTCACCTGCGTCTTCAGGCACCGTCAGCGTGAAGTAGTAGGTGGCGCTTGACGAGGTGGTGCGTCGCTCGGTAGTCACGGCATTGACGAGCGTCGGCGGATGATCAAAATATACTTCTCCTCTTAGCTCAACCGCCTGTCCAGGTCGAACTGAGGCAAGGGCAGCCATTGCAAAGCCAACTGCAACTAGAGGGAGCGATCGAGATATAAACCGCATGGCTCAAGTCCAAACTTAGGGATACTTTTATACTAGCAAGGCAGTATGGCAGGGTGGGATAACCTTTTGAAAGACGTTTCTTTTGAGAGACATTCATAAGGGATCTTGCTGAGCAAAATCCCCTATAAATCACACCTTAGACGTTCTAGCTGCCCAGTTTAGTGGCTCAGTTTAATAGCTGATCTCAAGCGTTACAGAGGCTTGCACTTCTTGCTCACCCCCCACAACCGGAGTAGGGGCAGCGCTATCTGCCATTGCCATGGCTCGCTGACCTCTAGCAAAGATTGGGGTAGGTGGCGTTGCGCCATTCACTTGGACACTAACAATTTCCTTGCGCTGTAGCCCCAGAGCGCTCAACGCCGCCTCTGCCTGCGCCTGAGCATCTTGAGTCGCTTCACGAATTGCCTGCTTTTGAGCCGTGGAAACTGCGCTGTCTTCAGCCACAAAGCTAACGCTGTCAATCCGCGTTGCGCCCGCCTTCACCGCATCGTCTAGCAAGGTACCTGCACGCTCGGTTGGAAGACGAAAGCTCACGGAATTGGTGGCGCTGTAGCCCGTTAGCTTCTGCTGTCCATTGTTGTAGTCATAGGTGGGGCTGAGGTAGATACCCGTGGTCTGAAGCTTGGTGACGTTGCGCGATCGCAATAGCTCCACTACGGCAGAAGAGCGTCGCGCTGCCTCTTGCTGAACTTCTTCTGCGGTTTTGCCCTGTACCTCAACGCCGAGCTGCACCTGAGACAAGGTGGTGGGAATAGACTCTGTGCCTACCCCTGTCACCGTCAATGTTTTTAACATACGTTCAGCCTGTGCAAACGCGGGATTAGTCATAGATAAACTCAATACGCCCATCAAGAGCGGTAGCACACAAGCTTTTTTGATTGAAAAACCAGAGCGAACGGTCAGTGATTTCATTAGAACACTTCCTCACAAGAATCATGTCTCTAATGTGCCATCGCCTACTACAATGATGAGTCCAGTTACACTTTTAGTTACAAACTAATTGCATAGTTACACAATAATTACGCTTCTTCAGATCGTATTTGTCTGAATAGCCTCTATTTGTCAGAGTAGAACCTTGCTTCACTCGAAGCCGCAATCTATCGCTTGACCTACGTTTAACTCATGGCTCTCCCTCGCAAACAGTTTGGACAACATTGGCTCCGTAGCGATACGGCGCTAGCGCAGATTGTGGGTGCGGCAAAGCTAGAGAAAAGCGATCGCCTCCTCGAAATTGGACCTGGCACAGGCATTCTAACGCGTCAGCTTTTGTCGCGCACCCAGTCGGTAGTGGCAGTAGAAATCGATCGTGATCTTTGTAAAAGTCTGGCGCAGAAGTTAGGTAAAACCTCTAATTTTTTGCTGTTAGAAGGCGATTTTCTGTCGCTAGATTTGCCACCCATATTAGAAGCCTTTCCCGATTTCCAGCATCCCAACAAAGTGGTGGCAAACATCCCCTACAACATCACCGGTCCAATTCTGGAAAAGTTGCTAGGAACGATCGCCCAACCCAACCCCAGTCCTCTCGACAGCATTGTGCTGCTTTTGCAAAAAGAAGTCGCCGATCGCCTCTGTGCCAAGCCAAGCTCTAGAGCCTTTGGGGCGCTTACCGTGCGCGTACAGTATCTTGCCGACTGTGAGAGGATCTGCACCGTTCCAGCCAGCGCATTTTATCCGCCCCCCAAGGTCGATTCTGCCGTAATTCGGATTCTACCGCGATCGCCTCAGCCCCCGGTAAACAATCCGCGTCAGCTCGACAAGCTGGTAAAGCTAGGTTTTGCCACTAAGCGCAAAATGCTGCGAAACAACTTGCAAAGCGTGATCGACCGCGATCGTCTTAATGACTTACTGGAATCTCTCAATCTCAACCCGCAATCTCGCGCCGAAGATCTCAGCGTTGCTCATTGGGTGGCATTGAGTAATAAGCTGGAATAGACTTCATGTCAGTCATCTAGTTATCTAGTCACCTAGCCATCTAGCCAGCCATGCGCTCCTATTCTTTGATCGCTCCAGCAAAAATTAACCTCTATCTAGAAATCATTGGCGATCGTCCTGATGGCTACCACGAACTGGCAATGATTTTGCAGAGCGTAGCTTTGAGCGATCGCGTCAATCTGCGCGCCAATGGAATCGATCGGATTCGGGTATCCTGCGATAGCTCAGAGGTGCCTGTGGATGAGAGCAACTTGGCGTATCGGGCAGCCGACTTGATGGCGCAGCAGTTTCCTGAGCTGTATCAAAAGCTGGGAGGCGTGGATATTAGGCTCGAAAAACGGATTCCCATGGGGGCAGGACTAGCGGGTGGATCAGCCAATGCGGCGGCTGTGCTAGTCGGGCTAGATTTGATGTGGAATTTGGGGCTAACCCAGCCAGAGCTTCAAGAATTGGCGGCTCGACTCGGCTCAGATATTCCCTTCTGCATTGCGGGTGGAACGGCGATCGCCACAGGGCGAGGCGAACAGCTTGCGCCTTTGCCCAGCCTCGATCATCTCCATGTTGTTCTAGCGAAATATCACAGCATTGCTGTCTCCACACCCTGGGCGTACAAAACCTATCGGCAGCAGTTTGGCAGTTCCTACCTCTCAGATCCGACAGGACAAACCGGGCGCAGACAGCAGACGCACTCAGGCGAAATGGTAGGAGCGATCGGTCAACGGGATGGCAAACGCATTGGACAATTGCTGCATAACGATCTAGAGAAGGTTGTTTTGCCCGTCCATCCAAAAGTGGCGCAACTGCGGCAAATGCTAGAGCAGATGGAGACTTTGGGCGTGATGATGTCCGGCTCCGGCTCAACAGTATTCGCCCTGGCAGAAACTCAAGCCCAGGCAGAACAAGTTCAGCAACGCCTCTGTGCTGCAATTCCTGACCCAGATCTAAGGGTTTGGACAACGCACTTCACAGCAAGTGGCATTCAGGCAGTTGGCATTTAGATAGTGCCAGACCTTTCAAATTCAGATGGCATTCATTAAGCCTCTTGCAGATTAAATATCTGCTGAGCAGCATTGCCCTCGCTAATTTAGCCTAAACCGATAGAATTGAGCTTGTCGTGATTACGCCAAGCATTTTTGTCGCTGTGCCCATGTCTGCCCTTTCCGAAGCTCCCTTTTCTCTCGAAGAAATTGCATCCGAAGGCATAAAGCCCGACGAGTACGAAGAAATTTTCCGTCGCTTGGGTCGCCATCCCAACAAAGCCGAGTTGGGTATGTTTGGCGTGATGTGGTCAGAACACTGCTGCTATAAGAACTCGCGTCCTTTGCTGAAGCAGTTTCCGACGACGGGCGATCGCATTCTCGTAGGTCCCGGCGAAAATGCCGGAGTGGTAGATATGGGGGATGGCTTGCAGCTTGCCTTTAAGATCGAGTCGCACAATCACCCTTCGGCAGTAGAGCCATTTCAGGGCGCGGCGACGGGAGTGGGCGGCATTCTGCGGGATATTTTTACCATGGGGGCACGCCCTATCGCCATTCTCAACTCGCTGCGGTTTGGGTCGCTAGAGGATGCACGGACGCGGCGGTTGGTGAACGGTGTGGTCGCCGGAATTTCCCACTACGGCAACTGTGTAGGAGTGCCAACCGTGGGCGGCGAGGTGTATTTTGACCCATCCTATTCGGGCAATCCGCTGGTAAATGCCATGGCGCTGGGTCTGATGGAAACGCCGGAAATCGTTAAGTCTGGAGCAGTGGGCATCGGTAATCCGGTGCTATATGTCGGCTCAACAACGGGAAGAGACGGCATGGGGGGAGCCAGTTTTGCCAGTGCCGAACTCAGCGATGCCTCTATGGACGATCGCCCTGCGGTGCAAGTTGGCGATCCCTTTCTAGAAAAATCTCTAATCGAAGCTTGTTTGGAGGCTTTTAAGACCGGAGCCGTGGTTGCCGCACAGGATATGGGAGCTGCCGGAATTACCTGCTCAACCTCAGAAATGGCGGCAAAGGGCGGCGTAGGCATTGAGCTGGATCTAGACAAAATTCCGGTGCGGGAGACGGGCATGGTGCCTTACGAGTATCTGCTCTCAGAGTCGCAGGAGCGAATGCTATTTGTGGCGCATAAAG
>CASBQM010000569.1 GCA_949127645.1 Synechococcales cyanobacterium PMM_0036 | reverse complement strand
GGCTACATTAGAACTACATGGGGCTACATTAGAACTACATGGGGCTACATAGCTCAACGAGAATACCATCCAAGTCACGCACATAGGCAACGGTCTGTCCCCAAGGCTTAACTTTGGGCTGAGCAAAGGCGATCGCTCCCGCTTCGACTGCCCGTGAAAAAGCGGCTAACACATCTTCTGTTACAAAACCGACTTCAAATCCAGCCGGAGGATCTGCTAGGCTATTTTCCTGCAATCCTTCAGCAAAATTCGCTTTTGCCAAATCGTTGCTAGCAAAAGCAAGCGTTGTTTCGCCAGTTTCTATCTCGCCATACTGGTTGGTTTCATCAACAAACCGCTGCGTTACGCCAAACGCCTTTTCGTAGAAAGCAACAGATTGAGCAACATCATTGACATAAAGAATAGTGTAGGCAAATTTCATGGCGTGCCTCCTCGGGATAAAATTTAGTACATAAATACTATATTCTTAGCTTATCCAATCCGCAATTCCGTAAAAAATCGGCGTGAGCAGCAGCGCGGGTAAGAAAGACGCAACCCGAATTTGCCCCATCTGAAGCAAATTAAACCCTAGCGCCATAATCATCAGGCCGCCCACTCCCGTCAGCAACACAACCTGCGGCGCATGAGCTGGATCGGGTAAAGCCTGAGCCAGAAGACCTGCCGCCAGAGACATACTCCCTTGATAAACCCAAAGCGGCAGCACTGAAAACCCAGAACCAATGCCATAGCTGCTAGTGAGGGCGATCGCCGCCAGACCATCCATTGAGGCTTTGACGGTGAGGATAGTATTATCTCCAGTCAGCCCATTATTGAGGCTGCCTAGCAGCGCCATAGGCCCTATACAAAACAGGAGACTGGCAGCAACAAACCCTTCCGTAAAGCTACCCTTGCCCTTAAAGCGATACTTGAGCCAATCGCCTAGGACAGTTAGCCGTTCTTCAATCTGACAGTATTCGCCCAGCAGACCGCCTACGACGATCGCCAGTAGCCCCACAATCACCCCTGCCACCTGACCCGCCTTGACCTGACTCAGCTCTCCCGCCATGCTGATACCGACATACAGCACAATTAGCCCCACCCCTTGAGTAATCACCTTTTGCATGGGCAAAGGCAACCGTCCGCGTAGCACCAGACCCAACCCAGTGCCCACTAGAATGGTTGCAACATTGATCCAGGTGCCGCTCGTACGTGTCCAAAAATCGAGTGCCATAGATCAACCTAGAACGCAGAGTGGTTGTGAGAGAGTGGCTATAAAGTGGCTATAAAGACAATCGCAAAAAAAAGAGGGTGATAAATCCCTCTCTAGATGATAAATCCTGCTAGATGATGAATCAAAGCGCACCTAGAATCGCGCACCGAAGAATGCACGTACAGAGATACGCAAAATATGTGAAACAAAAGCAAGAGCGTTGATAAAGTATCTAGTAAGCTAGACCCATACTGCGAGTGGTTTCTGCGCCCAGATAAACCCGGATGCTCAGGAAGTCTGTAGGACAAGCGGTTTCGCAGCGCTTGCACCCTACACAGTCTTCTGTGCGAGGTGAAGATGCGATCGAACCTGCCTTGCAGCCATCCCAGGGAACCATCTCCAAAACGTCAGTAGGACAAGCCCGAACACACTGGGTGCATCCGATGCAGGTGTCATAGATTTTGACTGAATGAGACATTGATATAGCGGCTCCAAACTAGTGATGTTAAGAGTCGTGATGTTAGCGGTCTTATTTTGAGGTCATCGCGCGATCGCTCAATCCCCCGGTTCGACCGATTCATAACGTTCTCCACTCGAGACCCAGTGTACAGCAATGGTTTTACACACTTCTGCAAACGGTGGGAAAACTTCAAAGAATGTAATATCTGAAGAGATGCATCGCGCTACTGTCCTTAGAGGGATGGCTCAGCGATCGGTGCCAGTATAGTGTGAATGCGCTACTTCAATGTAGGGTGGCTAGTAGACCTCCAGAGCAGAGCGACGATCGTCAAAATCTTAATTTAACCTGTCCATCTTGAGAAATTAAGCCGATCGCCTCATAATCTGTTGTCACACCCTGCAATGGGTGCAAGCCTCAATCTGAAATTTTGGAGATTTACACATGGGTTGGTTAAGCAGAATTTTCCCCGGACTCAAGAAGCCTGAGACTCCGCCAGTAGTTGCTAATGCAACGACTCCGACTGGAGACACCATTCCTCCTGCAAAGGTGGGTCTAAATGGTGAGTTTGATGAAAGCGGTCTGGCAAAGCGCGTCGTGGTGGCATTTGATGACGATGCTCAACTAGACGACATCGAAACGCTTTGGGTGGCTCAACTCAGTGGTCAGGTAGTCTTGAAGGGCAAAGTGCCCACTCAAGCGCTTCTAGACAAAGCGGTATCCGTAGCATCTGGCGTTGAAGGTGCGGCTGGAGTCGATACCAGCGGCGTTACCGTCGGTTCATAGCGCTCTTGGTTGGGTTTGGCGGAGGCTCCGTCAAGCCCAATCTGCGGGTCTAAGATTTTTCAGGCGTTGAATTTTGAACGAGGCAAGAAACTATGGGACTTTTTGACCAAATTTTGGGAGCGATCGACAATCCTAACCAGCAGGCAAACCCTGACCAGCTTAGCTCCATTTTGAACACGGTGCAGCAGACTGCCAGCGCTCAAGGAATTCAGCCCTCTGCCACTAACGATGTCATGTCGATGCTGGGCGGCTATGTGCGATCGGCATTACAGCAGCAGGCGGGCGGGCGCGGACAGGCAGAGGCGATCGTCAACCAATTTGGCGGCACTAGCCCTAGCACGGCTGCCCTCGGAGCTGTCTTTAACCCCACTCAACAGCAGCAAGTGGCTCAGGCGATCTCTCAGCGCACCGGGATTAGTGCCGATGCCATTTTAGGAATGCTGCCCATGTTAATCCCAGTCGTGCTAAATTTGCTGAAATCGGGAGCTAGTCAGACTGGAGCAGGACAAGTCGGGCAAGCAGCTCCCGGCGGTTCCAACCCCGTTCTTAACTCATTTTTAGATGCTGACGGCGATGGTGATGTCGATATTGCCGACGCGATGTCCATGGCGGGGCGATATCTCGGTCAGCGTTAGACTGAGAAGATTAGATTTGAGTTCAAACTGAGTAAGGATCTCGTATGGAAGCCGACAAAGATGCAGCGATCGCGCCACACACTGATCATCAGCCAGTCGAGCATCAGCCAGTCGAGCATCAGCCAGTCGAGCATCAGCCAGTCGAGCATCAGCCAGTCGAGCATCAAAATGTGCCCGTCGAGCATCGCGGTCTGCATGATTTTCTCTACAGCTCTGAAAACGAGCATAGTACTGCGGAGTCCGTAGGCTCGATCGCCTCTGAAAACGGCAGCTCGATCGAGTCTTTTCAGAACTGGTGCGATCGATCTACAAATGCCAAAATTGCTGGAGTCTATGCGGTGCTGGATAGCCAACGGCAAACGCAGTACATTGGCTACTCTCGCAATGTGCTGCTTTCCCTCAATGGGCATCTGGCGCAAAACGGCGAGACCTGTGCCTTTGTCCGAGTTGAGGCGTTCAAGTTTCCCAAGCGTACTGAAATGGAAGAGCTGAGAGACACCTGGATTGCCCAGCTAGACACCCTGCCTCTAGGGAATGGAGCGGAGAGCGATCGTTGGGCTAGCGGCGGCGAAGTGGCAAAAGCGGCAATGTCTGAGGCAGAACGCAATGCTTACGAAGAGAAAAAGCTGAAGCTACGAAAAGCCATGGCAGACGACACCTTAACTAGACCTGAAGCACATTCGGAAACGCATTCGGCAGCTCAGTCTGGGGCGATCGACACAAGACAGCAAAACCTAGAGGCAGCAGTGCAAAACGACGACTGGAGCGCCGTAATCTAAACGCAAACCCAGGAAACGCAGGTTTAATATATTTTATTTATTAAGAGAGAAATTGGGAGAGATAGCCTAGTCG
>CASBQM010000568.1 GCA_949127645.1 Synechococcales cyanobacterium PMM_0036 | reverse complement strand
TTGAGCTAATTCCTGTCCTAACTCATCCGGATTGGCTAAACCACGCTGTTGCTGAAACTGCCGCATTTTCTCCCGAATTTGCGCAACTTCCCGCTGTAGCTTTGGCACTCTTTTTTCAACAAGTTGCAGTGCTGAATCGTTATTTTCAGGAGACTCTTGACTATATTTTAGGTACGCCTGTGAGAGCTGCTCTAGAACTGCTTGAGTTCTCTGAGCATTGGTATCTTGATAACTAATTTCTAACGTTCGAGATTCTTTAGAATGAGTGATTTTTAGATTATGACTTAAGCGATCGTAGTCAAGGTCAGGATACTGTTTTTGTAGCTGTGCAATCACTGGAGAGAGCAGCTTTGGACTCCATAAAATCCTGACCTGAGTTTCGTAATCGGTGCTGAGCGCGGGGATTATAACCTGAGCTGTGCCTGAATGTGAACGAGAGGCATTTCCTTCTTTAGGTCCTAGAGAAAGCTGTAGATTACCCTCATATTTTGCTGAGTAATGATCAACTGAAATTAGATAAAAACCTGAGACAGCAGCGATCGCCGTACTCACCAATAATCCAGCTTTCCAGTTGAAACCATTTAAAAATATCTGGCGTTTTCTAGGCTCAGATTCTCTGAAACCTTCTAGCACCCGTTGTGGCACGCTATCAATTGTGGTAGAGACAACAGATTCGTTCATAATTAATCAGAAACTAGAACAGAACGGGTTATTGCTGATTGGACTTGCTGAGGGTTATTGCTGAGCAGCCTATTTTACGCTTGGCTTAGGGAACGCTCCCGATAATAGCCTTCCGGTATATTTGCAGTTTCCTTGGAGGCATTGGCTACCACACCCAAGACTGCGGTGGAGGAAATTTTTAGCTCCTCTAGAGTTTGCGCAAGAGCTGATCGCTTGCTTTTTCCCATTCGG
Organism: Synechococcales cyanobacterium PMM_0036; assembly: GCA_949127645.1. Taxonomy (GTDB): domain Bacteria; phylum Cyanobacteriota; class Cyanobacteriia; order Elainellales; family Elainellaceae; genus Drouetiella. The sequence goes on along the minus strand of CASBQM010000568.1, from coordinate 6,284 downwards.
GCAACCAGAACTAATCCATCTGTTTGGGAAGCGATCAGACCGCTATCTGCCAAGCCCAAGAGCGGTGGAGTGTCGTAAATTACCAGATCAAACACCGTCTGGAAGTGTTCCATCATCGCCCGCATTTTCTCAGAAGTCAGAAGCTCTAGTGGGTCGCCAACGGTTTGTCCAGCCGTTAGCACCATTAGGTTATCTCTCACAGCAGACTGTTGTATAGCGTTACTCAAACTAACGTTGGCAGAGAAGATATCGCTCAGCCCTTGCGTGTTGGGCAAATTCATGAGCTGATGTACCTGAGGATGACGCAGATCTGCATCGACTAAAAGCACCCGTTTGCCCATAGCTGCAACCGCCTGAGCCAAGTTAACGGCGATCGTCGTCTTTCCATCTCCTGGCTGTGGCGAACTAATAGCTAAAGAACGAGCAGGCGGGTCAAAGCTGGGTAGCAGACGAATATTTTTGTAGATCGAGTAGAACGACTCAACAAAGGCAGCTTTTTTAGCTTTGTCAAACGGAACTGCACCCAGAAGAGGCAATCCTGTAGACCGCTTAGTTTCATCTGAAGTTTGCAAAATATCCTGAGAAACTTCTACCAAGAAACCCACTCCTACTCCCAGAAGAATTCCTAGAATGGCAATCAGACCTAGCAGAGCAGCATTATTAACATCACCCACCTTTTCTGGATTACCACTCGCATCTCGAATAAGTTGTGGAGGTGTAATTAACTCCCACGGAACTTCCTGCTGAGCTGCATCAATTTGCAAGGCTTCCTGGCGGCTGGAAAACTTATTCAAACTGTCTGTTGCTAAAGTTAACTCACGTTGCAGGTCAGCATATTGCCGAGCGACAGCAGGAATGAGCTGAATTTCTTGATTGACTTCAGCTTCAGATTGGGTGATGGCGCGATCGCGCGCTTCAGCAACCGTAATAGAATCAGCGGTTTTATTGACGACTCGTGCAGCCTCTACATCCATTAGATTCTGCAAATTTCGCTGCTTTTCTAACAACGCCTGCATTGCCGGATTATCGGGTTGCAGTCGCCCTGATTCAATGGCAATCTTACCCGCTATTTCTTGATATTGATTGAGTAAGGTCTGATAGTAAGGCGCTTCTCCTAAAACAGAGGTGAGATTGTTTGACTGGAGCTGTTGTGCGAGTGTTTCAGTCTTTGCCTGAGCCTCCGCAAGCTGTGTTTGACTGTCAGACGACTGCTGACCTAAATTACTGGCTTGCTGACTTAACTGTTGCGCCTCTAGCTCTGGATCAACGATCGAATTACGTTCCCGTAAATCTTGAATTTGACCCTGAAGGGAGCTTACCTGCTGCTGAAGTTGAGGGAGTTGGCTGTCAATAAACTTGATCCCTTGCCGAATAGTCGATTGGCGATCTTTTAAGCTGTATTGCAGATACGCTTGAGAGATTTGATCCAGCACATATTCAACTTTCTTAGGATCAGTGTCCTGATAAGAGACATCAATGATTTTAGTTCCCTGCTCTTTGAGATCAAGAGTCAGTGAAGTAATCCGAGAAAGCTTTAAGTTGAGTATCAGCTTTTCATAGGTGATGTCTGGATAGCGGGTTCGCAATTGCTTGACAATCCCATTCATCAGTCTAGGGCTTTGCAGAATCCGAATTTGAGTTCCGTAGTCCAGAGTAGAACGACCCGGATCGAAAGGCGGTAGATTGTTTTCTACACCTTGCGCCTGAGCTGAGGAACGAGCCTGCTGTTGGTCTGCGTTAACCGGTTCTACGAGGAGTTGAAATCTACCCGAATATTTAGCAGGTGTTACGCTTTTGACAGAGAGGAGTAGCCCGCCACCTGCCAGAACTGTACCAATCATTACCGCAGCAATTAACTTTGCTCTACGACGAAAAACCGCTCCAACCCAGCTCAAATCCCACTGTTCGTCTTGAGTGCTGGGAGTTGCAGAACTCTGAAACAATTGCATGAAACGATTTTCACTAGACTCGGAGGAGGAGGACAGAGAAGATTGCTTGCTATTCATGTCATTACCTAAAAATGTTTCTAGTAAAGGTTGATGCTAATGACAGGTATGACTCGATCATTAGCTTAATTTCCGAAAATTCGTAGAAGGTTGAGAACGGGAATTACGTTTGAGAGAATGCCGCCGACGGGTCCTAAAATGTTGTCTAAACCATCTCTAAAGGTGGCATCACCTGAGCGACGCACAACAATAATGTCGTTGTTTTGCAGAGAAGGATTAGTGCCGTCATTCACACCTTGAGCTAGGTCGATCGGCACTTCTCGCTTGGTAACGGTGCCGTCTGGATTCAGGCGAATTAAGTCCACCGAGCTGCGACGCGCCCGACGGTTATCGAATCCGCCTGCCGCTAACAACGCTTGATTCAGAGGAGTGTTAGGGGGAACTTGAACGGTTCCGGGCTGTTTCACCTCACCTACAACATTGACTTGAATGGTGTTAGGAGAAAAGCTCGCGGCAGCAATTTCAGCAGATTGTTCTGGAGTCAGATCGGTGGCAGTAGGGATTGAGATTGTATCACCTGCCTGCAAGATAGTGTCTTGCTGGGCATCTCCCTCCTGAATCAGCTTCAGCAAGTCCACTTCAATGGTTTGTTCTGCGCCTGTGCGAGTGGTGCGGCGAATTTGAATGCGGCGAATATCAGCTAAGGGCTTGATGCCTCCCGCTATCTGAATAGCCTTAGTCACCGTTGGGAATGAAGCACTTTCCTGAGGATTATTAAACTGATCGGTGATTCCCGGCACGCCAGCCGCCCCCGTTCGAGTCGTGCTATTCACAGTGTAGGAACCGGGTCGATAAACCTCACCCACGACAGCAATATTGATCGGCTGAGGCAGAGCTGCGAAGCTAGAGGCTGCGATTTGAGGGGCTTCTGCAATGTTAATAGTTGTTGCCGTTGGAACCACAATGGTATCGCCGTCTCGCAGGGTCAGATCTTGCTGGCGATCGCCACTCTGCAAAAACTTCCACAAATCAACCGTAATTGTCTGGTCAGCTCTTCCGCGCTGAACCCGACGAATTTGAACTTGTCGCACATCAGCCGACTGAGTGATACCGCCCGCAAGCTGTAGCGCCGCCGTGAGAGTTGGAAATTGACTGTTGCCTTGTCCCTGCTGGGTTAGGGCTATAGGATAAGAACCCGGCTTAGTGACTTCTCCTGCTAGATTAATAGTCAGAGGGCGGGGTGCCAGTAGCGTCACAGTTGTAAAGGGACGTTTATAAAAGCGGAAATACTGTTCTGAAAGCAGGTTGCCCACTTGCGCTAAGCTTAGCCCTTGAACTGAAATACTGCCGACGAGCGGCAGGTTGAGAGTGCCATCTACTAAAACTTGGTATCTGCCGTTCGCGCCACTATACTCCGGGGCGTCAAAAATATCAATTTGAACCTGGTCACCTGCCCCAAGCGTGTAAGTCTCATCAATAAGTAAGCTAGGGCTGGGCGAAACTGAGGAGCGAACTTCCCGTGGTTCGACGCTATAGCCTGGAAACGCCGCTGTGGTCAGGATCAGCAGGGCAACACTTGTTACCGATAGGTGCCATCTTAAGTAGGCTGGAATCACAGAATGTACTCCGTACAGTAGATTTTTTGCAAAAAGTGAGCTGCGCTCTGCCATCATTTACGACCAGGATTCAGCGTTCTCAAGGCAAGAAGACAAGCTATCCTGTCCAACGTTTACAGATTTAGTCATTAGGAACCGGAAATATCCGGAAGCTTTACAAAATTCCCATATGTCAATGAATGCGTTGTCCGTTACTTCACTGAAGCAATTTTTGAAAATCAATGCAGTCCTTTCATCTCACGCTGGATTCTTCTCCCACTCAATTTGCCAAAGATCCATGCAGTATGGGTAATCTCAGTCAAATTATTAACTTACTTGAAGAAGTCATAAAGATGCTGCATCAACCTCTGAGAAATTCCTGAACATCAGAGTGACTAGGAGAATACAGCGTTAAGTAAAGTGCGAATTAGCAAGACTATCAGCCGTGAATACACTGTTCCCGCGATCGAACTGCTTAAGAAGGTAGATTGACCTAATATCTATAAATCAACAGAGCTAGTTCTACAGGATCGTAGAGATCTGAAGCAAGGGATCTGAAGTAACTGACATTTTCGTCAAGAATATCAGGGTCTCAATCGAGTTTTATCTGATGTAGTCACCTCTTCCCTCTATGAAGCAAATTATCCTAAATCCGGGAATACTCCTGACAATGGCTGCCAGTGCCGTTATCTACTTTTTGCTGGCGCTCAATCTTAGCAAGAGCCGTAGAATTAGGGTCTTTCTTCACGTTGCTTTCACGGCTATCACACTGATTGCCATTCCAGGTACAAACCTCTTTCCAATTAATCGACTGCATCCAAAATGGCTGATCTTTCCTTCTCTAAATACGGTTATTCTACTGGCAATTTATGCCTCTATTGCAATAATCATAAATTCACGATTTAAGCACTTATTAGGTGAATTCTTATCTCTATTGCGTAAGGATATATTTCTAGGCTTTTTGATGGTGTTACTTCTATTTTCCGGATCATGGTCTGCGATCCCAGAAGTAACGTTTAGATACAGCGTTGGCTTGGTTTTTGCTAGTGCTTTAGCCGTACACATCGGTAGAACTTATAGCTGGAAGCAACTGTCTGTATTCTTCAGATTCGGTAATGCATTTGTTGCTTTTTTGGGTCTCCTATTCTCGATTTTCATCCCATCGATTGGTGTAAATGAGAAAGGCTGGAAGGGATTGTTAATTCATCCTAATATCCTCGCAGCATTTCTTGCTTTAACGATCGCTATCTGGTTTGTAGAGGCAATTCAAAATCCCCGAGATAGAAAGCTCTCAATTCCAGTCATTATTGGACTCTTCTTCACGCTGATTAAGACAAACTCAACAGGTGGTCTTCTGGTAACTGTTATTTTGCTTTCTTTAATCACCGTCATGTCTTTTTTCAAGACGTTCTTTAAGAATGTGCCCTTTAGATTAGCTTTTACAGGCTTCGTTGTATTTATATCTGCGAGTCTAATCATCTTTTTGCTAACGATCGAAAATATCGAAGCAGTTTTTGCTGCTTTCGGCAAAGACTTGACCTTTACAGGTCGAGCAGATTTTTGGGCACAGCTCATAGGCTACATTCAAGAGAAACCGCTCTTAGGATACGGTCATCGGGGCTTTTGGTTAGAAGAAGGCGGTCCTTCTTCTTTCGTCAGGACTCACTCTGGATTCAAACCTGTTGAATCGCATAACGGCTTTATAGAGCTGACCTTAGATTTGGGAATAACGGGTCTGATTCTTTTCCTGCTGTCGTTTGGAAGAAGCACTTATCTAGCCTTTCGTTTCGCTCTACAAAGTAGCTCACTCGATGGTCTAATACCGCTGCTAATCATGGTATTTCTAATGAGTTCAAATATTGTAGAAAGCAGATTGCTTACCGTTGACTATATCTGGTTCTATTATATTTTGTCAGCCGCAAAGCTAAATGCTAAGCCGCTTCATACAGGCTAACTTTGCTAGATCCATTCAATCACTGCTTAACTTATAGGTTGAACTATGTCTAAGTATTTTCAGAAAGTGTGGTTCATTTTGGGAGACTTGAGAGGAAAGCTTCCTCTTCTACTAATGTTCTTAATTGTTTCTTCTATTACAGAAACTGTTGGGATTGGTTTACTAGCTCCGTTTTTTGCGATCGTGCAAGATCCTAAGCTGATCCAGAAAGTGCCTATTCTGAAACAGATATCTACACTGTTTAACATCACTTCTAACGAGACTTTTATCGCTTTTCTCTGCGTTCTTATCATTACTGTTTTTGTCGTCAAATCAATTCTTTATTTTCTCTCAAAATACTACATTCTAAAATTTAGTCATTCTCATCGTGGAGTGGTTATTGAGACCCTAAATCGAGCCTATCTTTATAGTGAATATAACTACATTTCTGGAAAAAACTCATCAGACTTGACTAAAAACATCCTAATTGAAACTCAAAACTTTTGTTACAAGGTGCTGCTGGCGCTTTTATACGGCATTTCCAACTTCCTGATTCTTATTTTTCTATTCATTCTCATGGCTGCCACCAACTTATTTTTGCTGGTGACGACCCTAGCGGCTCTACTACCAATTTTCTTGCTGATTTACAGCATGAAAAACAGGCTGAAAACTTGGGGCAAAGTTGCGTCGGAATCTCAACAAAAAATCATTCAGACGCTAAATCATGGCTTAGGCGGCTTGAAGGAAACTCGCGTGATAGGCTGTGAGCCTTATTTTGAGACCCAAATGCAGGGCTTTACGCATCAGCAC
>CASBQM010000567.1 GCA_949127645.1 Synechococcales cyanobacterium PMM_0036 | reverse complement strand
GTCGTACCCGCCAAAATACCGGGAAGGGCGAGAGGAAAGGTGATTTGCCAAAACACCCTGACTTCCGAGGCTCCGAGAGTTCTGGCAGCGCGCTGTAGATTAGCATCTATTTGTTCGAATGCTCCCAATGTCGTCTTATACATGAGCGGGAAGGCAACCACCGTACCGCTGATCACGGCTGCATACCAGGTGAAGACGATCGCCACATTGAATGGCGCAAGTAACTGCCCCACCCAACCATTTTTGCCACATAGCAGCAGCAGTAAAAAGCCCACGACCGTTGGTGGCAAAATCAAGGGCGAGATCAAAATGCTCTCTAGCAAAGATTTCCATCTACCTTGGTAGCCTTGCATCCAATAGGCAGCGGCGATGCCCAAAAAGAATGTGATGACTGTGGCAATACTCGCCGTTTTTAAAGAGATCCACAGCGGAGAGAGGTCAAAAGGCATCACTTCCAAGAGCTAGATAGAATTTTGGGCGATCGCAATGTCATGGACAAACGACAAGGCAAGAAGCTGGTAATTGGCATCTCATTATACCGAGAACAATTCTCGCTTTTGATAAGTTAACTCTAGGCAAAGTGCAGTTTACCATTGCTTAAACTATGAATCTCTCCTCACGCAGTAAATCTAAGGCTGATCCCAACAAAATAGCTCAGGTTAGGGATTGGGTTTACAACCGTTTGCCTATTAGCCCCGATACTGCTGTGTCTATCAACCAACTCGTTTGCAGAGAGCCAGGATGTCACCCGACCGAAACGGTGATTGCGGTAATGACCCGTCCACCCCAGCAGTACAGAATCTACAAGCCGATCGCCGATCTCAGCTACAGCGACTTTCACAATATTTTTTGCTCAGCTTCTCCAGAGCTTGACTAATTGTGGGTTTCAGTAGAAGCGATCGGGGTTCAAACATAATCCCGTAAGCGATCGGTGGGTTTGCTTAAACTTTGTACATGGTGCATCCCTCTAACATCGCCATATTCTAGTTTGAGGGTACCGCCATAAATCTTCTTAACCAGTCCAGGAAGGCTTTCAATCCTAGATACAAGGTGCTTCAGAGGCTTTTGGAGAGAGGCACTACGCCTTTTAAACTCTAGGGTTCTGCTCGATCGCCTCTCCCCGAAGCTTGCCGACTAGAATCTTGATGGGCTTGCGCTCGGCGATCGCCATAATTCAGCAGATTTGCCAATGTGGTCAGACGGTTTTCCCAGGTGCGCACCTGATAGCCCTGACTTAAGGATTGCAGATGCATCCAGTCCTTAAATTTGGCTTGAAAGTCCTGAAGTTGAGTCTTAGCACTTTGAAGATGCTCTGAGGTAGGCTGCTTTGCCAGAGCCTCTAGCGCTTCACCAAGCGCCTCAGATTGAGTTTGCCAAGTTTGCAGATTTTCTGCCTGAATCCAAAGCTGATTTTGGCTCTGCAACCAGCGCCACTCCTTGAGGAGAGATTGATAGCGATCGCCAGCAGCAGCATAAGGCTGACGGTAAGGAATGGGAGCATTTTCGGCAAGTCCCTGCGTTCGGCTGAAAATACCTTGGAGCGAGTTCCTCAAGTTCCCGGTGGCAAATAGCGCATAGCCCCCGGCTGACGAGTCGCGCAACGCCTGAATCTGATCCACCACCGTGGCATTCGGCAAATTCAGCAGCCTAATACCAGGCACCACCAGCGCCGATCCCATAGATCCCTCAAGCCAAGGAGCCGTAAGCTGTTGCAGACGATTGGTATCCATAGCGTAGCTCATCAGCACAATCAAATCCACGTCGCCCTGCTTCGCCCAGATTTCCCAGTCTTGCTGAAGCTGCTGAATCCGCTGATGCTCTGGCATGGCAAACACCGCCGTCGAGAGAATCAGGTCAGGCTTAAGCCGATGCATCAGCCGCGAAGTGTCTGCCACAAAGGAGTTGATCTGAGCCAGCCGAAACTCCGTCCACTGCTGCCAAAGCTGACCAGAGTTCTGGGGCGATAGCGTCATCGGATCTACACCCGTCAACGTCTGGAACTGCTGCCGTGCCGCCGTGCCATAGCCATAGGTGCGCCCAGCGCTAGGATCTTGAAACGGATATCGAATGTAGTCGAGTTGCAGCCCATCCACATCATAGTTTGTGACAATTTCCTCAAAAAGCTGACGCAAATATTGCCGCACCGCCGGATTTGCCGGATCGAGAAACGGCTTGGTTTGCCCCAGTGGAATCATGCTGCCACGATCGTCATAATTTGCCCAATCTGGATGCACTGCCAGAATTGGACCGGGATAATCTGACGGCAGGTTGACTAAAGAATTATGCGCCTGATTGCCCGCCGCAAACACCCACACCCAGGCGTGAAGCTCCATGCCGCGCTCATGGGCAAGCTCCACGGCTTCTTTCAGAGGGTTCCATCCTTGAGTCAGCGGATTTTGCTGCGGGGCAACTCGGCTGGGATAGATGGGATAGCCAGCGTTCACGGTTTCAAAAAAAACGGTGTTGATGCCAGACGACGCCAGCCGATCGAAGATTTTTGCTAAGCCCTGCCGCGAACCCGCCGCGACGATCGTGCCGCGATCGAGCCATATAGCGCGAATTTCTGAACCGGCAACCGGGCGATCGGTCGGGAAATTGTCCCACAGCAATTGCCGAGTGGTGAGCCACTGCTGCCGTGCTGCTGAATACTTGCGCTGCCGCACCAACCGAGAAAACTCCTCCAGATTTTGCTGTGCCTTTTGCAGTGTCGGTGAAACCTGATGAGCGCGATCGCCAATAGGCAGAGCGCCCACACTAGCCGTTAATTGAGCTTGTGTTGCCAAACGAGAACCACCAGCAATCCCATTACCCTCGGCTGCCAAGGCATCGGCGGCTAACAGCGCACTCGCAAAACGACTCATCAGATTTTCTAGCTCTTGCCGCATGGCGATCGCTTCTATAGTGCTAATCGAGAGTTGGTTGGGTTCCACAGTCAGTCCTGGAGGGGCGGTTTGTTCGGCGGGATCACGGGCAGGCGCGGCAGGGAGAATTGTGGGCAACCGGGAAGGCGCTATGTTTAGTGCAGAGGTTGACGTGGAGATCGGCGCAGTTGGCGCAGGAGAGATTGGTGCGGATGCAGTCGGCGGAGAAAACAGTGAGGACGTGTCTTGAAAGCGTCCAATTGCCGCCTTTAGCCAACTTTCGTCTATTTCTGCCGAAGCCGAGCTGCCCCAGTTCCATCCTAAATAAATTGTCTGTTGTGTGACGACGATCGCCGCCTCACCTGCCGCCTGACTTACCAGATCTCTCTCCCAACGCATGACGATCTGACTGCTCAAACCCGTTGTCATGAGCTGTCCACCGGAGATAGGGCGATCGCTCACACCCGCCGTCACCCATGCCTGATCACGGTCATTGGTCGCCCGTTGCAGAGTATCAGGTTGCGCCAAAGCCGCCGACCAATAGGCTCCTAAGAGCGATCGCAATGCCCACTGCACTCCTGGCGAAGACTGGTTTCCCGTGATACCGCTAGCGATTACTCGACCGCCCCGGTTCATCCAGTTTTGCAGCGCCAAAAGCTGGTCGGCTGAAATGGTTTCGACGTTGGGCAATAGCAGCACCGTCAGATTGCCGAAGTCTTCTGTGCGTCGCACCTGCTGCCAATCCACCACTTGATACGCAACGCCTGAAGCTTGGAGGCGATCGATAATTCCCTGCCACTGAGCGGCATTTTCGGGACTTTTCACGACCCCAAAAATCATCTGCTGCCGTCGATGCCCTGGAGTAGGAGACGGGCTAGACTGCGCTTGAGCGATCGGCAGGGGCAGCGGCAACATCAGCGCCGCCGTTAGGAGCAATGCTGCACAGCCTCGAATCTGATAGGGGTTAAACACAATCAAGAGAGCAATTCCTCACGTTTGGGAGGCATGATTTCTGCGAGCAAATTCTGCGATCGAGTTCCATCTATCGAACCCGCAGCAGAAATAGCCCCAGCAAAATAGCCCCAGAGTATATTAGCCTTCTTAGAATGCCCTGAATAACCTTAAAGCCCCAGCTTTTGTTTTCAATAAAGCAACTTCACACAAAGTTTACACTTCGGCTTGAGTAGGTTAAGACAAAGTTGAAACGTAAAAGTTGAAGCGATATGATTGGGGGTACAGTCGAGAGATCTGACCTTATTCAGATCGTGGGAGCATACCGATGAACTAATCGAATTTACATGAAAGAAACATGGATTTCTGAGCGTCGTATCCTTCAACTCCCCGGATTAACCCTTGATCGCCATAGCTCAAAACCAAATGAGCTTGACTTTCCTGGATGCAATCATCATCTACTTTGCCTTCTATTAAGCGAAGGTAATCGTCAGAGAATTACTTGCATCGGGGAACAGAAATCTGAAAAATCTCAACTCAAAGGGGAATTCTGGATTTGTACTGCTAAAACAGCGGGGCTTTGGGCATGGGATAGCACTGATGAATCTCTAATGTTTGTGATTGAACCCCACTTGTTCAATCGAATCGCTGAAGAAATCAGTGAAGGGGATGGAAGCCGTGTTGAATTGCTCAACACAATCAGTGCGCGCGATCCACACCTTGAGGCGATCGCTCATTTATTTCAGGCAGAACTTGACAGGGATAATATTGGTGGCTCACTTTACAGAGAATCATTAACGCAAGTCTTAATCATTCATCTACTGAGACAGTACAGTACGCTTCAACCTAGAGTTCAGCCCATTGCAGAAAGGTTGCCGACCCAACAACTTCAAGCTGTGTTGGATTATATCCACAGTTATCTAGATAAACCGCTTCATTTAGCTGAACTGGCAGTAGTTGCAAATACGAGTCAGTATCATTTCTGTCGGTTGTTTAAGCAGTCAATCGGCATCGCACCTTATCAGTATGTGCTACGACAGCGAATGGAGAAAGCCAAAGAACTATTGCATCAACGGACATACACAATTGCAGAAATTTCTCTACTCGTTGGCTGCACTGATCAAAGCCGCTTTGCCAAGCATTTCAAGCGACATTTTGGAACCACGCCAAGCAGGATGTTAGGGAAGAAGCTGCCTTAATATGCTATGACCGTATCTACTTTGTTTATGGAATTCCGGATGGAATACTTCGCGCGCCATCCAAAATTCTTTTATCTTAATACCTGTAAGTATAGCTACAAATGTTTGGCTGATTCTGAACCCTAGAAGGCTACGTTCAATCTGAACAATAGCAAGAATGACCTAATTCACTCTACCCATTCCGCAAGAAAGGTCTATCTTTTCATCCCATAACCAAGGTATGTTCTCTAAACAAGCTCGATAGTTTCGTTGCGCTTCGTTTCTTATATCCTGATAATTGAGCCGAGGTATATCAGTATGCATAGAGCAAAACTCGCTAAAGGGTTGCTTATTACCGCAGCTATCTCAACTCTAACGATACCCATTGGAGTTGATGCAGTTTTATTGGCAAACGGTCACATGAATAACCCTGCTTGGTTGCCTCACGCCAAGCTCCACTGTGCCATGTCTTTTTTTGCGGCTGCCTCATTGGGAAGTGCTGCCCTAGCTATTTTGAAAGTGCGTCCGACAGCAGATCGCTTCTCAATGGGTCTGGCTGCATTTCTCAGTTCTGCATTCTGGATGGGGCTAATTGCCGCAGGTTTTTGGCCTGGAACGTCTTATGGTTTTCTCAACGATCCGATCCTGGGTAACATTCATGAACCTGAGCTTGGCGGTATCCCAATTTATCCAAATGTTGTGGCAGCAGTGCTTACTATTGCGATCGCCATTGTCGGCTATGGGTTAACAGGGCAGCAAAAATCAATTGAGCGAACTGAGTAAAAGCTTACGATTTATAGAGAGAGAACATGAAGATTGGCATTATTGGCGCTGGCAATATGGGTGCTGGATTAGGCAAACTCTGGGCAAAAGCTGGACATCAAGTCATCTTTTCTTATTCACGGGATGAAGACAAGCTGCGTAAGTTGGCAACATCGGCAGGAGCGACCGCAAAGGCTGGAACGATTCAAGATGCGGCTGCACAAGATATCATCTTGCTAGCTGTTTGGTTGCCAGCATTAGAGGAGGTCGTTCACGCGGCGGGGTCTTTAGATGGAAAAATTGTAATTACTTGTGTGAGCGGACTTCAGCCAGACTTCACAGGACAAGCAATGGGCTTAGCGACGGACTTAAAAATTTCGGTTGCTGAAACAGTTCAGCAACTCATACCCAACTCAAAAGTGGTAGAAGCATTTAATACTACTTTCGCTGAAATCATTGCTTCAGACTCCAGGCAATTTGGTTCTGATTTTCCTAGCGTCTTTTACTGTGGTAATGACGTTAAGGCAAAACAAATCGTTGCCCATCTAATTGAGGACTGTGGTTACGAATCAGTTGATGCCGGTGATCTTCTGGTAGCACGTACTTTAGAGACTTTAGCAACTGCCTGGGTACAATTTGCTGTTTCGAGTCAGCTATTTCCGAACCTTGGGTTGAAAGCGTTGCGACGTTGAGTGGCACCATAATTAATCGAATGTAGAGAATTTTAAGAACCTCTCCATACTAACTTTGAGGTTTTATATAGCGATCCTAAATGGTTTGTGAGAGGTGGGGCGGGCGCAGCCCGCCCCACCTCTCACAAACCATCTCACAAATCACCTGGGATCGCTATAGCTATAAATAGCAAGTTAGGACAGAGATGTTTTCGGTGGTGCGCGCTACGCACCACCGAAAACACCCTAAGCGAAGTGAGTATAGCTATAGTTACTGTCACTAATTTGAACGGTTACACCAACTTCTTCCGTTGACCTTCAAACAGTTGAACTACTGCTCAACGCAAGTTGAGTAATGCTGAGATAATGCGATCGCATTGCACTCAAGACACCAAGTCACAATTTTTCTGCTGAAGCCTACTGAATTGTGCTTGCCGATTGATTGAATAAGAGCGATCGTGATTCTTCAATGCCCACTGCCTGGTTCTTAAATTCCTCAGCTTTTTCGTAGGCGCGAACGGTTGCTGGACGAGCTTTAATCGCTTCAAACCACCGCTGGAGATGAGGAAAATCTTCGAGCTTTTGTCCCTGAATGCTGTAGGGCACAATCCAGGGATATATGGCAATATCGGCGAGCGAATACACGCTTCCGGCAACGTAAGGGCGATCGCCTAACCGCTTGTTAAGCACTCCATAGAGGCGACCTGTTTCATTCACATAGCGGCTGATGGCGTAAGGAATTTTCTCAGGAGCGTACTGGCTAAAGTGGTGATTCTGTCCTGCCATCGGTCCTAACCCGCCCATCTGCCAAAACAGCCATTGCATTACCTCAACACGATCGCGCAGAACGCTGGGCAAAAGCTGTCCAGTTTTCTCTGCTAGATAGAGCAAAATTGCCCCTGACTCAAATACTGAAATCGGTTCACCTCCCCCAGTTGGCTCAGAGTCAACGATCGCCGGAATTCGGTTATTTGGGGCAATTTCAAGAAACTCTGGCTTGAACTGATCGCCTTTGCCAATGTTGATTGGGATTACCCTGTAAGGCAGCCCAACTTCCTCCAGAAACATCGTGATCTTGTGACCGTTGGGCGTTGTCCAGTAGTAAAGATCAATCATGGCTGTCGCTCCTGTCGTCGCTCAAAGATGTATAAATCATCAGGCTCAATGCCTTGAGTGTAGCGAATAGGTTACTACTTAGACAGACGCAGGTTATACAGCGGGTCATCCCAGCCAAAAAGTTCAGTGTCATGCTCTTGCTGAGCGGCAACCTGCGGCTGACGAACCGAGGGTTTAGACAGGCGATCGGGTTCAGCAACGGCTTTGGGAAACGATGAAGGCGAATTGGCGATCGGAAAAGCTTGAGGCGATCGCCCAACATAGCGCTTAGTATTACAGTTGTATTTAGTTAGGGAAGAGAGGCGATCGCCTTTTATAGTGGAAGAATCGGGCTGTGTATTACAGTTGTAGATAATTTTCGTGGGAGTTGAAAGCCTCATTCTGCCGTCTCATTTTTTGGGGATTTCGGGATGCAGAGGGCAGAAATAAGCCCAAAAACTAGTTCATTCAGTTAAATACAACTGTAATATTAAGAGAATGTTTATAAACAAAACATTAAGCTGTAACTTTTTGTCTTGTTCTGCGGTTATTGCAAAGACGACGAAGCAATAGACCTCTTCAGAAATAAGAAAAATCGACAGGTTGATTTGTCTCCAGCCTTGGGAGGCTGAATTTTAGACACACTGAACTCGTAATCGTACTAGTCCACAG